>NZ_JBSWXU010000061.1:0-28712 GCF_056160785.1 Mycobacterium sp. ABE4_509
GTGCGGTGGGGACCCACGGGGGCGGCGACCGCGGCGGCGGGGGCCGCCGCCGTCGCCGGCGTGGTGGCCCTGCAGGACAGTCCCCGCCGCCGGATCCCGATGGTGGCCGGCACCGCGGCGCTGCTCGGAACAGCTGTCCTGCTAGGTGCCGCGGTGTCCTGGTTCACCCCGGCCTACATCGCCGCGGTCGCCATCTGGTGCTTCGCCGCGGCGTTGCCGTGGGCGCTGGGCGCCCACGCCGGGCTGATCGGTGCCTCCTCGGGCGCGCTGCTGGTGGTCGTCCCGCCGGTCGAGCCGACGGTGTGGTCGACCTTCGGTGCCGCAGCGCTGGTCTTCGGAGGCGGTGTGCTCCAGGCTGCGCTCATCGCCGTGTGGCCGCAGCACCGGTGGCGGGTGCAGCGTGACTCCCTCGCCGCGGCGTACCGTTCGCTGGCCGCCGATGCCGCCCGGATGGCCGACCCCCACGACGAGGACGCCGTCGCGGTCGATCCGGAACCACTGATCGCGCTGCGGTCGGCGTTCACCGTGATCGACGGGCAGGCCCGTCGATATCACGCCGACTACCGCAGCTGGTACGGGCTGCCCGAACGGATCGCGGCCACGCTGACGGAGCTGGGCACCCGAGCGGCCCACTCGCCGCCCAGCGATCTGCTGGCCGCCGCTGCCGACACGCTGGCCGCCGTCGCCGAGACCCGACGCTCGGCCCGGGACGACGCCGAGGCGGCGATCGAGCGCCTCGACGGCGCGGTCGATACCGTCGGCGATGCCGAGGCGGCGGTGGTAGATCGCCTTTCGACGTTGCTGCACGAGGCCGTCGCGATCCGGCTGGGCGATTTCCTGCCCTCCTCCCCCGAGTCCGTGCGGGTGCGTCGACCCGAGTTGCGGACCTCGCTGCGCTCGGCGCTCGCCCTGATGTCGGCCCACGTCCACCGGCACTCCCCGGTGCTGCGGCATGCGGTGCGCCTGGCCGTCGCCGTCGGTGCGGGCTGCGCCATCGAACGCTATACCGACGTCGCCCACGGCTACTGGATTCCGCTGACCGCGCTGTTGGTGCTCCGCCCGGAGACCGCGCACACCTACACGCGGTGCATGGGCCGTATCGCCGGAACCGTCGCCGGTGTGGCGGTGGCGTCGGTGCTGTTGACGCTGCTCCAACCGGGCGCGGTGATGGCCGGTGTGCTGGCGATCGCGTTCGTCGGGATCGCCTATCTCGTGGCGGGGTTCGGCTACCTCGCGCTGTCGGCGGCCCTGACGGCGGCCGTGGTGTTCCTGATCGACCTCGACCGGATCGGCCCGCCGGCGACCCCCGACGACCGGCTGTTCGGCGCGCTCATCGGAGGGGCGCTGGCGCTGCTGGTCCACGTGCTGCTCCCCGATGACTCGGTGACCAGGTTGTCGCAGCGCGCCGGCGAACTGCTCAAGACCGAGGTCGACTATGCGGCCACGGTGATCAAGGCCTACGTCCACGAACTCGACAACCCGGCCGGTGCACTGTCGGCGGCCTGGCAGCGCACGTTCCGGGCTCGTGCGGCATTCGAGGCGGCGGCCGGCGCCACGCGGCTGGATTCCCGCGAGCTCAGACGGTGGATGGGCTCGTATCGCACTGCGCTGAACGCCGTGACGGCGTCCTGCACGTCGTTGGAGTCCGCGCTGCCCGACAAGCCGGGTGCGGCCTGGAGCGGTGAGTTCGTCCTCGCCGTCGACGAATATGTCGAGTCACTGTGTGGAGATCCGCCGACCGCTGCGTCTCCGTGGAGTGTGGACCGGGTGGAGGTGCAGGCGGCCGACAAGCGGCTGCGCGACGTCGTTCCCCGTCACGGAGCCCATGAGGGTGCCGCGCGGGTGCTGGTCGCCGAGGTCGCCACGATCACCCGCAACGTATCGGCGATCGCCGTCACCCCCGAGCCCATCGCGGCTCGATGAACACCCCTTCGGCTTCCACCGTGACGCCCTGCTCGTCGGCGATGTGGCCGGCCGCGTAGGTCTTGAACCCGTCGGTGTGGGTGATGCGCGCCTCGGCGTGCAGCCGCCCCAGCGGTGTGAGCCGCCGGTAGCGGACCGTGATCGTGCCGGTGAGACGGTGCACGCCCGGCGCGCTCACCGCGTCGCCGAGCACATGGTCGAGCAGCATCGCCGACACCCCGCCGTGCACGTGACCGGGGGGACCCTCGAACGCCGCTCCGAGATGGAAGTCGCTGGTGACGTAGCTGACGGTGTCGTCGGTGCCTTCCCGCACCTTGCGGATCACCAGCGGCGGCGCCGACGGATTGCGGACTCCGATCACCGCGTTGCCCCAGGGCATCGGATGACCGTCGGCTGCATAGCGGATGCCGAACGGCCCGTCGAGCTGGCGGCTGCGCAATCGTGCGGTGGCGGAATCGATCTCGGCTATCGCGGCGGCCACCGCGCCGGCGTCGGCTTCGGTGCGGATGGTCGCGTCGACGAGTTCGCGCACCGACCGGGTCAGCGGCTCGTAGACCGCGCGCAGCCGCTCGACGTCGGCGGCCGAGAGGTCCTCGGCATGGGTGTATTCCAGCACCCATTGACTAGAACATGTTGCAGTGGTGCCGCGCACGTCACCGTGCCGGCCGACTCTGCGGTCATCGTTGTCGTGGCGGCCCGGGTAGTCGCTAGACTGGCTTCAACAGATTGCTAGGGGGGCAATGTCCGATCCACTCCACGTCTGTACAGACGGACTGCGAGCAGCCTCAGCTGGCTTGCTCGGCTTAGCCGACCAGGCAGTTAACACAACTCTGACGAGTGATGCGACAACTGACAGACCGTCGCGCGCGGGGATCGGCCACGCTGCAGAGGCGATTGCTACGTTTGGCGACGCCTACCGCGGCCGGTTGCCGGGGCATGCTCGGGCGGCAGCGATAGCGGCGATGAGCTACGCCAGCACCGATGACAGCGCATCCGACATCGTGAGAGCCTTGTGAGCGCCGGCCATTCCGGCCTCGACTTGCTCAGGACATCCAGATGCCGGCCTTCGTCCGCCACCCCCGCCGGCCTGCCCTCTCGGACGGATATCGAAAGATGGACGAGCGCGATCAGCGACCTGGCCACTGCCGCCGAACAGTATCGACGCTGCGCCGACAGCCTCGATGCGGTTGCCGACGCCCACTGCCATAAGTTGTCCTCGCCCGGCGGGACGGACTGGGCGGGCGATGGTGCCGATGCGGCAGCAGAAGCCGCGTACCAGGATCGAGGAGCCGTGTGGCGGGCCACGGTCCGTGAACTTTCTCCCCAACCGTTGTGGCGGACAGTTCACCATCGAGCAGGGTGTCCCGGTGGGAGGCTACAGCGCGCTGCCGCCCGTAGCCATGACACCGGGGCCAGGTGAAGTCCCTCCTGGCATGCATCGGCCGCGTTGATGTCTAGACGTGGATGGTTGTGGCTTGTCGGCGGTTTCGTGACCGTTGCGGTGTTAGCCATAGGGGTCACCGGGTTTCTGCTTACGAAACGTCCCGATTCGGACTGCGGCACTGTGCGCTCAATGATCGACTACAACAATCAGTTCAACGAGGAAGTCGACGTGAACACTCGAGCGGGGGTGGAAACCACCGACTCGGACTACGAGCATTGGGCGGGGCGGCTTCGAGGCCTGGCCAATCAGATCGATGACGATGCGAGCCTGGCCCGGAGTGCCGATACCATGGCCGACCTCGCCGGCCAAATGGCGACGTTAGTTCCGCGCTACCGGGCTGAATTAAGAAGTGCGCCGCCGCTGGATGCGACTCCGCCACCGCCGTTGGGTGATTTCTCGCGGATCGGCCAAGAATTCAGCTCCACATTGGTCGAACTCGACAGAGCGTGCCCAACCTAGCTGGCCGCCCCCATTTCTACGCCGTCGACGCCATCCCTACTCGGCTTCCGTGAGCGCAAGCACCGAGCGGGCCAGCGGATCGTAGGCCGCTCGCAGCCGCTCGACGGCGGCGACGGAGCGGTCGTCGTCATGGGTGTACTCCAGCACCCTTCAACCAGAGCACCTTGCAGTGGCTGGGCGCACGTGACCGCAATCGCGGAATCAGCCGGCGCGGTGACGCGTGACCGCGCCGGGTCGCGGCTTCGGCCCGGCCGGCAAGTGCGACTCAGGTTTCTAGACCCTCAACTGCGAACAGCCAGAAAAGTTCCCTACCATTGGGTGCCATGGCCGTGGCGAGTGATGACCAACCGCGGCTCGGGTTGCCCGCGACGCTGGTCGAGGTCGCGGCGCACCATATCCGCGACGCCATCCTGAGCGGCCAGCTGGAACCCGGCGAGAAGATCGTCGAGGAACAACTGTGCGCGACCTTCGGCTTCAGCAGGGCTCCGGTGCGCGAGGCGCTGCGGCTGCTCGCCCAGCAGGGGCTGGTCGAACATCTCCCCCGCCGCGGGTCCCGGGTGACCGAATGGTCCCCGGCCGATGTCCTGCAGTTGTTCGGGCTTCGATACGTGCTCGAACGGCACGCGATCGAATCTGCCCTACCGCTACCCGATCCGGAG
The DNA here is from genome assembly GCF_056160785.1 of Mycobacterium sp. ABE4_509. NCBI lineage: Bacteria > Bacillati > Actinomycetota > Actinomycetes > Mycobacteriales > Mycobacteriaceae > Mycobacterium > Mycobacterium sp. ABE4_509. The sequence continues at coordinate 4,486 of NZ_JBSWXU010000061.1, forward strand.
CGGGCCCTCGAGCCGGTGCGTTCGGCGCTGGAGCGGATGGACGCCGCGCACGACGCGCTCGAGCGTGACGACGCCCACCGGGCCTTTCACGCTGCGGTCGTCGGGCTGGCACACAACCGCCAGCTCGACATCACGCTGGAGCCGATCCTGCTGAAACTGCAGCTCCCGATGGCCCGAAATCTGCGTGAAGAGGCCCGCCAGCGTGAGGCCGGTGACGGCATCGAGCGGCACAAGGCCGTCTTGTCCGCGTTGGAGACCAACGATCCCGCCCTGGCCATCGCGGCGCTACGCGGCCACGGCCACCTGCACTATCTGGGCCTGGATACCGGCTCTGTGCGGCATGGCGGCTGAGCGCTAACACAATCGACACACGAACGACCCAAGATCGCCATCATTCTGTCGACAATCGACATTTATGGCCGATGAATGTCGTGGACCATCCGTGGGGCCGTCGGTGGCCGAGATCCTCGCTTCGCACGCGAGCGGGACAGGCTCGCCCGCCAAGACCGCCGCTCGCGTAGCCGACGCGATCGCTGCTCGCGGTGATGACGGCACGTGGCTGTCGACGGTTCCGCGTGCGGATCTGATCGCGGCGGCAGAAGCGATCGAAGCCAGACCCGGGGCGCGCACACTGCCCCTGTACGGGGTGCCCTTCGGGGTGAAGGACAGCATCGATGTGGCCGGAGAGCCGACCACCCTGTCGTGTCCGGACTACTCCTACATCGCCTCGGCGACGGCACCGGCAGTGCAGAAGCTCCTCGCCGCCGGGGCCCTCTACGTCGGCAAGACCAGCCTCGACCAGTTCGCCACCGGGCTCAACGGCACTCGCACCCCTTACACCGTCCCGCGCAGTGTGTATGGGCGCGAGATGATCTCGGGCGGATCGAGCTCCGGTTCGGCCCTGGCCGTGGCGCTCGGTCAGGTGCCCTTCGCGGTCGCCACCGACACCGCAGGCTCGGGCCGGGTACCCGCCGCGCTCAACGGGATCGTGGGGTTCAAACCCTCGCGCGGACTGATCAGCACCGTCGGGCTGGTGCCCGCCTGCAAGTCACTGGACTGCCTTTCGGTGATGGCCGGCTCGGTCGACGACGTGGACCGAGTCCTCGACGTCATGGTGGGACGCGACGACGACGACCCCTGGTCGCGCGACCCCGGCCCGCGCTATGCCGGCGGCGCCATCCGGGTCGGGCTACCGGCCGAGGCCGAACTGGAGTTCTTCGGCGATGCCGCGATGCGAGCGGCGCACCTGAGATTCCGCGCGGATCTCGCGCGGCACGCCACTGTCGTCGAGGTCTCCCTTGCGCCGTTCCTGGCGGCGGGCGCGCTGCTGTACCAAGGCCCGTGGGTCGCCGAACGTCTGGTCGAGTTCGGCGACTTCCTCGCCGCACAGCCGGAGTCCATCCATCCCGTCGTGCGCGAGATACTGCGCAGCGGCCAGCAGTACACCGCCGTGGACGCGTTCGCCGCGTTGCAGCGACTTGCCGAGCTCAAGGCCGAGGTCGCGCGCATCTGGCGAGATATCGACGTACTCGCGGTGCCGACGATCGGGACCACGTTCACCGTCGACGAAGTGCTGGCCCGCCCGATCGACTGCAACACGATTCTCGGCCACTACACCCACTTCGGGAACCTGCTGGACCTGCTCGGCGCTGCCGTGCCCATGGGGACGCTCAGCGATGGAAGGCCCTGTAGTGCAATGCTTCTGGGTCCCTCGCTGACCGACGACACAGTGCTGCAGCTGGCTGCGCGGATCCTCGACGAGCCCCGCACCCCCGTCCGTGGCGAGGCCGGCGCAGCCGCCGGCGTCGCTATCCGCCACCCTGCTCAGGAGAAAGCATGACCTCGATTCAGATCCCTGCCGAACCATCGCCGTTTCCGCTGCAGCCGAACAGGACCGCGCTGATCGTCATCGACATGCAGCGGGATTTCCTGCTGCCCGGCGGGTTCGGCGAGAGCCTGGGTAACGACGTGACACAGCTACGCAAGGTGGTGGCACCACTGACCGCGTTGGTCGAGGCGGCCCGCGCGGGCGGGGTGATGGTCGTCCACACCCGCGAGGGTCACCTCAGCGACCTCTCGGACTGCCCGCCGGCCAAGCTCAACCGCGGTGTACCGTCCAAGCGCATCGGCGACCTGGGAACGTTCGGCCGCATCCTGATCCGTGATGAGTACGGTCACGACATCATCGACGAACTGACCCCGGCCGATGGCGAGGTGGTCATCGACAAACCCGGGAAAGGGGCGTTCTACGCCACCGAACTGCAGAACATCCTGTCCGCGGCCGGCATCACCCAACTGCTGATCACCGGGGTGACCACCGAGGTGTGTGTGCACACCACGACCCGGGAGGCCAACGACCGCGGCTACGAATGCCTGGTCGTATCGGACTGCGTCGGCTCCTACTTCCCGGAGTTCCAGCGCGTCGGCCTGGAGATGATCACGGCACAGGGCGGCATCTTCGGCTGGGTCGCCGACAGCGCCGCCGTCATTCCCGCGCTGCGACAGCGGCGCGACATCCCCGTCTCCCTGGCCTGAGAGGACGATCCATGTCTACCGACATCACAGATCCCCCGGTATCCGAGTCCTCCCAGTCGATTCCGTGGTGGACCCGCGGCGACACCAACGCGTTCTTCGGCCTGGGTTTCAACATCCTGGTCAACGTATTGACGCTGACCGCACTGATGATCGGCGTGATCGCCGTTCCTGCCGGCGATGTGCTCGGCACGGTGCTGCCGGCGCTGGGTGTCGCACTGATCCTCGGCAACCTCTACTACACGTTCCTCGCCCGTCGGCTCGCGCGGCGGGAGAACCGCACCGACGTCACCGCGCTGCCGTACGGCCCCAGCGTGCCGCACATGTTCATCGTGGTGTTCGTGGTGATGCTGCCGGTCTACCTGTCCACCGACGATCCGATGCAGGCCTGGCAGGCGGGCCTGGCGTGGGCGTTCCTGATCGGGGTCATCGTCATGATCGGGGCGTTCGTCGGCCCCTACATCCGTAGGCTCACCCCGCGCGCGGCGATGCTCGGCACGCTGGCCGGGATCTCGATCACCTTCATCTCGATGCGCCCGGCCGCCCAGATGTGGGAGGTCGCCTGGATCGGCATGCCGGTGCTGGCCATCATCCTGATCGGCTTCTTCACCAATGTGAAGCTGCCGGGCAATATCCCGATCGGCTTGGTCGCGCTGCTGGTCGGCACCGCCATTGGTTGGGCGGGCGGCTACATGTCGGCGCCCGACGTCTCCCAGGCGGTCAGCGACATCGCCATCGGCATCCCGGACCTGCGCATCGACATGCTCGTCAACGGACTGGCCAACCTGGCGCCGCTGCTCGGCACGGCGATCCCGCTCGGTGTCTACAACTTCACCGAGGCGATGAGCAACGTCGAAAGCGCCGCGGCCGCCGGCGACAACTACAACCTGCGCAGCGTCCTGCTCGCCGACGGCGCCGGTGCGGTGATCGGCTCGGCGTTCGGTTCGCCTTTCCCTCCCGCGGTCTATATCGGCCACCCGGGCTGGAAGGATGCCGGCGGCCGGGCCAGCTACTCCCTTGCCAGTGGCGGGGTCATAGGAGTCCTCTGCTTCCTAGGGCTTTTCGGGATCCTCGCCGCTTTGCTGCCGGTTCCGGCGATCGTGCCGATCCTGCTCTACATCGGCCTGCTGATCGGGGCCCAGGCATTCCAGGCGGTGCCGCGGCTGCACGCGGTGGCAGTGGTCGCCGCGCTTTTGCCCAACCTGGCCGAATGGGGTCGCGGAATGATCGACAATGCGCTCAGCGCAGCCGGGACGTCGGCGGCGGAGGTGACCGCCGAAGCGCTCAACGGCGCCGGGGTGGTCTACGAGGGACTCAAGACCCTGGGCGAGGGTGCGGTGTTGGTCGGTCTGATCCTGGGCACGATGATGACCTTCATCCTGGACAAGAAGTTCCATTACGCTGCGATCGCGGCAGCGGTCGGTGCCGCGCTGTCGTTCATCGGCCTGATCCATGCCCCCGAGGTGTCGTGGGCGGCCAGTCCCCAGGTCTCACTGGGGTATCTGCTGTTCGGCGCGGTCTGCCTGGTGTTCTTCGTGCTGCCCGGCGCCAAGGATCCGGTCACCCATCCCGATGAGGCCGATATCGTCGCAGGTCACTGACCCGCGACGCCGGTCACAGGTCGTCGGTCGGGGTGGCCGACATTACCGCGACCTTCGTGGACAATTGTCTACGAAACTGCCTACCGTGTGCTGGTGCCCACCCGCAGCAGCAGCGCCGACCCCCGCGCCGAACGCGTCCGCACCCGGCTCCGGGCTGCGGCGTTGGCGCTGGCCCACGAACGGCCGGTCGACGACATCACCGTCGGGGATCTGGTCTCCCGGGCCGAGGTCAGCCGGCAGGTGTTCTACCGGCACTTCCGCGACCGCGACGACGCCGTCGCAGCCGCTCTCACCGCCGCATTCGACGAGACTGTCCAGGTCATCGAGGCCCGCGAGGCAATAGCCGCCCAGGATGCCCGGTCCCGCATCGTCGGGCTGTTCGGCTTCGCCGCCGAACACCGCGCGATGTACCGCAACATCGTGCCCAGCACCGTCGCCCGGCACGCGATCAGCACCTTTCGCGACGCCCTGTTCCCGGCCTGCCAGCAGATCGCCGCGGCTGCCCTGAACCGGCTCGCGGGCACCGCGGAGCCGATCGCTCCACCACCACCGGAATCGGTCAGCCGGTTCCTGGTGGGCGGGCTCATGGAGGTGCTGCGCTCCTGGATGGAGGACCCCGAGGCCACCGACCTGACCGGACGGGTCACCGCCGCACTCGACACCGTCGACGCGCTGCTGGGCATCTCGACAGCTCAGAAAGGACCCCTGCATGGGTAGACATCACCGCCCGGAGATCCACCTCGAACGGCCCGCCCTCCTGGATCGATCGGCGCTGCGCACGACCGCGCTCGCCCTGGCCGGGCTGACGGTTTTCGTCATCGCCATGGTGGCCAGCTACTCCGGCGCCTTCGCCAACCCGACACTGCACCACATGACCGTCGCGGTGGCCGCACCCGAGCCGTTCACCGACGGTCTGCGCGACCAGTCCGGGCTGCACATCGAACACGCTGCCGACGCGCAGGAAGCACGTCAGCAGGTCTACGAACGCCGCGCCGACACCGCGTTCGCGGTGACACCCGAGAACGGCATGACGATCTACGTCGCCGGGGGCGGCGGACGCAGCGTGGCCGCGGCCGCCGAGAAAGTGGGCCGGGCCGCCGCCGCGGGCGCCGGACTGCCCGTGGCGGTCGAGGACGTCGCCCCCACCTCAGCCGCCGACCCGTCCGGCACCGTCGAGTTCTACGCCGTCATCTTCGTGTCCATCGGCGCCTCTCTGGGCGCGGCGCTGCTCGGCCGGCTGATGGGTAGCGTGCGTACCCCGGCAACCCTGGCGCTGCGCACGCTGTCGCTGTCCGGGTTCGCCGCGGTGCTCGCCGGGGCGATCACGCTGTATGTCGGACCGTTTCTCGGGGCGCTGACCGGCCACGGGTGGCAGGTGTTCGGCGTGCTGTGGCTCTACGCGATGGCCGTCGCCGGAGCGGTGACCGGCGTCGCGGCGGCATTCGGCACGCTGGCCTCGGTGGCGCTCGGCCTGTTCCTCGTGGTGGTGGGCAACGCCGCGGCCGCCGGGCCCGTCGGGCGGCCGCTGCTGTCCGGCTTCTATTCGACGTTCACCACGCTGGTGCCACAGGGGTCGGGAGTGTCACTGCTGCGCAGCGTTTCCTACTTCGGCGGCAACGCGGCGCTGACGCCGCTTCTCACCCTCGGCGCCTGGGCTGCGGCAGGATGCTTGCTCGCAGTCCTGGCCACCCTTGCCCGGGTGAATTATCGTGCCGGATATGAACGCTGGGTCCGGCGCACAGGCGACCGACGATTACTACGACCTCGGCTCGTACCATCGTCGGATTGACACCCCGGCCCCGGAGGCGCAGCGGTGGTTCGACCGTGGGCTGATCTGGTCCTACGCCTTCAACCATGAGGAGGCCATCCGCTGCTTCGAGCGCGCCCTCGAGTTCGACGCCGACCTCGCGATCGCCAGGTGGGGCATCGCCTACGCCATCGGCCCGAACTACAACAAGGCCTGGGATGCGTTCGATCCCGCGGATCTGTCCGCATCCCTGCAGCGCGCCCGTGCCGAACTCGCCCGTGCCGCGCAGGGGCGCGCCACGCCCACCGAGCGCGCCCTGGTCGACGCGCTGGCCGTGCGCTTCCCCACCGACGACCCCGACGACATGGACGCCCTGGAAGCCGGGCACACCGCCTACGCCGACGCGATGGCGGTCGTCGCGCAGCGGTTTCCGGATGACGTCGATGTCGCGGCGCTGGCGGCCGATGCGCTCGTCAACGTCACCGCCTGGGCACTGTGGGACAGCAGGACCGGCGAACCGGCCCCGGGTTCGCGGGTGACCGAGGCCAAGGCGATCCTCGACGCCGCGATGTCCACCCCGGCCGGGCGGGAGCACCCGGGCATCCTGCACATCTACATCCACACCATGGAGATGTCGACCACACCGCAGCAGGCGCTGCCGGCCGCCGACCTGCTCCGCGGACTGGTCCCCGACGCGGGGCATCTTCAGCACATGCCCAGCCACATCGACGTGCTGTGTGGCAACTATCACGACTCGGTGGTGGCCAACCTTGCCGCGGTGCGCGTCGACCACCGGTTCGTCGAACACTCGGGACCGCTGAACTTCTACTCGCTCTACCGGGCGCACAACCTGCACTTCATCGTGTATTCGGCCATGTTCGAAGGTAATTCGTCGGCCGCGCTGTCGGCGGCCGACGAGCTGGCCGAACAGCTGACCCCGGAGTTGCTGTCCATCGACTCCCCGCCGATGGCCGACTGGCTGGAGGCCTTCGTGCCGCTGCGGGTACACGTGCTGATCCGGTTCGGGCGCTGGGAGGAGCTGATCGCGACGCCGGTGCCGGCCGACGCAGAGCTGTACTGCACCACGACGGCCACCGTCCACTACGGTCGCGGCGTGGCGTATGCCGCGACCGGCCGGCTGGCGCAGGCGCGGGCCGAGCGAGACGCGTTCACCGCCGCCTATCAACGGATTCCGGAATCGCGCTACCTGTTCAACAACACCAGCCGGGACATCCTCGCGGTTGCCGCGGCGATGCTCGACGGTGAGATCGACTATCGGGCAGGGCTGTTCGAGGATGCCTTTGCGCACCTGAGGAAGGCGATCGAACTCGACGACACCCTGCCCTACGACGAGCCGTGGGGCTGGATGCAGCCCACCCGGCACGCCTACGGCGCGTTGCTGCTCGAGCAGGGGCGCGTTGCGGAGGCGGCCGAGGTGTACGCCGCCGACCTCGGGCTCGACCCCACCCTGAGCCGCCCCTGCCAACACCCGGGCAACGTCTGGAGCCTGCACGGCTATCACGAGTGTCTGACCCGGCTCGGGCGCGACGCCGAGGCGGTCATCATCGGCAGGCAGCTGGAACTGGCCTCGGCCCGCGCCGACGTTCCGATCCGGGCGTCGTGTGCGTGCCGGCTGGAGGCGTGCTGCTGACCGACGGCTGTGCCGGCCGCTGCGTAGACTGCGGCCTGTGCCGATCAGCGACGAGGACCTGGCGCACCTGAGGCGGTGTGTGGACCTGGCCCGCGCGGCGCTGGCCGACGGCGACGAACCGTTCGGATCGCAGCTGGTGGACGCCGGCGGGACGCTGCTCTACGAAGACCACAACCGGGTGGCCGGCGGAGACTCCACCCGGCACCCGGAGTTCGCGATCGCCCGGTGGGCCGCCGAGACCCTGACGGCCGCCCAGCGCTCCCGCGCTACGGTGTACACCTCGGGTGAACACTGCCCGATGTGTTCGGCGGCACACGCCTGGGTGGGTCTGGGACGCATCGTCTACGCCGCGTCGTCAGCCCAGCTGACCAGCTGGCTCCAGGAGTGGGGAGCACCGCTGCCCCCGGTGGCGACGCTGCCGATCGGCGCCGTGGCACCGCGGGTCGTGGCCGACGGACCTGCGCCGGAACTGACCGAGGAGATGAAAGCGCTGTATTCGGAGGCATTCGCCGGATGACTGAACCGGACTGGGTCGAACACGCCATCTGGTGGCAGGTGTACCCACTGGGTTTCGTCGGCTCCTACCCGGCCGACCCCGCGCCCGGCGAAGCCGAGCACCGGCTGCGCCGGATCGTCGACTGGCTGGACCATGTCCTCGAACTGGGGGCCTCCGGGGTGGCTCTGGGGCCGGTCTTCGCATCCCGCACCCACGGATACGACACCACCGACCACTATCGCGTCGACCCGCGCCTGGGCGATGACGACGACTTCGACCACCTCGTGGCCGAGTGTCGCGGGCGGGGGCTGAAGATCCTGCTCGACGGCGTGTTCAACCACGTCGGAACCGACTTCCCCCGCTACCGCGACGCCGTGGCGGGCGGCGACCGGTCCTGGTTCCGGGTGCGCGGCGACGAATTCGCCACGTTCGAAGGCCACCCCGGCCTGATCGCGCTGAACCACCGCAACTCCGAGGTGATCGACTACACCGTCGACGTGATGTGCCACTGGCTCGAGCGCGGCGCCGACGGCTGGCGCCTCGATGCCGCCTATGCGGTGCCGGATCGGTTCTGGGCGCAGGTCCTGCCCCGGGTCCGCGAACGGTTCCCCCAGGCCTGGTTCGTCGGCGAGGTGATCCACGGCGACTATGCCGCTCGGGTGCACGACACGGGGTTCGACTCGGTGACCCAGTACGAACTGTGGAAGGCCATCTGGAGCAGCCTCAACGACGGCAACTTCCACGAACTGGACTGGTCGCTGACCCGGCACGACGAATTCCTCGACACCTTCGTCCCGATGACTTTCATCGGCAATCACGATGTCACCCGCATCGCGAGTCAGCTGAGCAATCCCGACCATGTCGAGCACGCACTGACCATCCTGATGACCATCGGTGGCACGCCCAGCATCTATGCCGGCGACGAGTCGGCCTACCGCGGGGTCAAGGAGGAGCGGTTCGGTGGCGACGACGCGGTGCGCCCCGAATTCGGCGCTCCCGGTGAAGGTGTCGGTGAGCACGGTCGCCAGGTTCACCGCACCCACCAGCATCTGATCGGACTGCGCCGCCGGCATCCGTGGCTGCACGAAGCCAGGACGACGCCGCTGCGGGTGGCCAACCGTGGCTACGTCTACTCCACGCGCAGCGGCGAGCACACGCTCGTCGTCGCACTCAACATCGACGATGCTCCGATGTCGTTGGCGCTGAACGAGTTCGGGTTCTCCGCGGCTCAGATCGTGGCCGGATCCGGCGCGCCGCCCGCCGAGGTCGTCAGCGAGGTCGCGGTACCCGCGCACGGGTGGCTGGTGCTGGCCCCGTAGTAGCGCGGGGCTACAGCAGTTCCAGCGTCGCAGGATCGTCCTGCCCGTCGTAGAAGGTGTCCAGGACATCGCGGAAGACCTGATCGCCTCCTGCCCGGGAGAACAACGTCATCGACGAGCGCACCTTGAGATCATCTGGATAGCCGAGGATTTCGCGTGTCGAGCGGCCCTCGGCAGCGGCCAGTAGTCCCGCGCACTCGCGCAGTCGAGGGCCGAGCACAGGATGTGCCAGGTAGGCCTTCGCCTCGGCGATGGAGCTGATGCCGTAGTACTCGGCTGTGGGGCTTCGGCCCAATCCGCGAAGCTGCGGGAAGACGTACCAGATCCAGTGGCTGCGCTTGGCGCCGGCGCGCAGTTCGGCGAGGACGGTCGGATACCCGCCCTCCTGGGCATCGACGAAGCGCCGCAATGCGAACGGGTCGTCGGATCGCTTCGTCGGGATGTTCGTCTCGGCCATGGGCTCCCGCCAGTGTGGCAGGCCGAGTGCCTCGCGTGCCACCGGATCCGGGCGCGGCCTCGAAACCACGTGAGTCGCTCTGTTCACACTGGTCACGGAGTGTCCGGGGTCCGGACGAGTCCGCGCCGAGCTGCAATCGTTAGCCAACCGCGATGTCGAATCGCTGTGTCGAACGGCCTGTCGGCTAGTCACAGCCTGTTTCATTACGCCTGCAACGCGACGGCAAGTTTGCGCGACATGGTGGACATGTACAGAAAGGTGGGTTGGTTGCCGTTATGAAGTGGAAAGTGAAGTGGCGAGGCGCCACACAGGCAGCGTCGTGGCGGGGCGCCACCAAGGCAGCCCTGCGCCGGGTGGCTGTCGCCACGATGGCCGCGGTCGCCCTGCCGGGACTGATCGGCGTCGCCGGGGGTTCGGCGACGGCGGGGGCCTTCTCCCGGCCAGGTCTTCCCGTCGAGTACCTCGACGTGTTCTCCCAGGCGATGAACCGCGACATCCGGGTTCAGTTCCAGGGCGGCGGACCGCACGCGGTCTACCTGCTCGACGGCTTGCGCGCCCAGGACGACTTCAACGGCTGGGACATCAACACCCCCGCCTTCGAGTGGTTCTATCAGTCCGGTCTGTCGACGGTCATGCCGGTCGGCGGACAGTCGAGCTTCTACACCGACTGGTACCAGCCGTCGCGGGGTAACGGCCAGGACTACACCTACAAGTGGGAGACCTTCCTCACCCAGGAACTGCCCGCGTGGCTGGAGGCCAATCGCGGTGTCTCCCAGAACGGCAACGCCGTCGTCGGTCTGTCCATGGCCGGCAGCGCCGCACTGACCTACGCGATCTACCACCCGCAGAAGTTCATCTACGCGTCTTCGCTGTCGGGCTTCCTCAACCCGTCCGAGGGCTGGTGGCCGATGCTGATCGGGCTGGCGATGAACGACGCCGGCGGATTCAACGCCGAGAGCATGTGGGGTCCGTCCTCGGATCCGGCGTGGCAGCGCAACGATCCGATGGTCAACATCAACCAACTGGTGGCCAACAACACCCGGATCTGGATCTACTGCGGCACCGGAACCCCGTCGGACCTCGATTCGGGCACTCCGGGCGAGAACCTGATCGCCGCGCAGTTCCTCGAGGGATTCACCCTGCGCACCAACATCGCCTTCCGGGACAACTACGTCGCGGCAGGTGGCACCAACGGCGTCTTCAACTTCCCGCCCACCGGTACCCACAGCTGGGGTTACTGGGGGCAGCAGCTCCAGATGATGAAGCCGGACATGCAGCGGGTGCTGGGGGCTCAGCCCGCCGTCTAGAACCACCCACCCAGGGAGCCTGCCGTTACCCCCGACGGCAGGCTCCCTGCCATGTGACCGGGTGGTTTCTCACAGCCGGGTGCGCAGTTCGATGTCCTCGTTGAACTCGTCGAGCATCGCGTCGGTCAGCGTCGGGCGGGTGTCGGCGATCGCGGCGAGGAAGTCGTCGGTGGAAGCCGGATCTCCTCGGCGGAACTCGATTTCGCGCTCGAACGCGCATTGCGCGCCCTTGCGGGCGGCGAACTCGATGTCGGCCGGGGTGAACATCTCGGTGGCCTCGACCAGCTTGTCGACTTCGACGGCGTCGGCGGTCACGCCCAGATAGCGGTTCCAGATCGCCTTTCGGGCCGCGTCGTCGGGAGGCCCGACCGGGATGACGTAGTCGAACCGGCCGGGACGCAGGAACGCCGAGTCCAGCGACCGCACCGAGTTGGTGGCGCAGATCAGCAGGCGTTCGTCGTGTTCACGAAACGTCGGGATGAGCTTGAGCAGTTCGTTGGTGACTCCGTGGGCGGGGTCGGAGGGAATGCCCGAGCGGGAGCCGGCGATCTCCTCGACCTCGTCGATGAACACGACGGCGGCCTCGAGTTCGCCGAGGTTGGCGAACACCTCCCGCAGCGCATTGGGCATCGTGACATCGGGGGCCGCCAGCCGGGACGGGAAGATCTCGATGAACGGCCAACCGAGCCGTCCGGCAACCGCTTTGGCGAAACTGGTCTTGCCCGTGCCGGGTGGTCCGAACAGGATCGCGGCCTTCGGCGGTGACACGCCGTAGCGGGCGGCCAGATCGGGTTGGGCCAGCGGCAGGACGATGCGACGTTCGATCATCTGCTTCTCGGTTTCCATGCCGGCCATGTCCTCCCACAGGCCGGGCCCCATGATGCGGCCGCCCAGTGTGGAAAGCAGACCGGAATCCGACGGGCCGACGTGGTCGACCTTGTCGAAGTAGCGCAGATCCGTCCGCTCGGCGAACCCGCAATTGCGCAGCGCCGCGGTGCCGGTGGCGTCTTCGGGCAGCAGCGCGCTGATGCGCCTGGCGCCCAGGGTGCGCAGCCGCACCTCCAGTTCGGCCAGCAGCGCGCTGCCGATCCCTCGATGACGCCATCCGCTGCTCAGCGCGATCATCGTGATCCAGGCGCGGTCGCCGTTGATCTGGGCGACCGCCATGCCGACCAACTGCTCGGCGACGACGGCCACCACCGCGGGCTGACCGCTGCGGGCGGCGGAGACCACTTCGGAGACCGGAAACGCCGGGGCCGCTTCGGTGGGCTCGCGGCTCTGGTCCCAGACCGAGATGGCCTGGTCGAGATCGTCGTCGTGAAAGTCACGTAACCGCCATGGGGGCATGAGCACAGATGATGCGGCCCGCGGCGGTCCCCCGGCATGCCCCGATCGGGTGGTCGGCCGGGGGACGTGCGGTTGCCCCGGTGGGCGCGGCGGTGAGTCACCGGTCGGCCCGATTCCGCTGTCGGCGATATCGGCACCGGGAACAAACCGGCCGGCGCCAAGGTTGAGCGCAACAGGTTCAACTTTGGAGGAGATCGATGCCCGAACCAGACGTGACGCAGAGCGCTGTGCCCGTCCTTTTCCTGCGCGAACCGATCGTGTTGCCCGGAATGGTCGTGCCGATCGAGCTCGACGACACCGCTCGCACCGCTGTCGACGCAGCGCAGGCGAGCGACTCCGGCAGATTGCTGATCGCCCCGCAGCTCGACGACCGCTACCCCACCTACGGTGTGCTCGCCTCGATCGTTCAGGTCGGCCGGGTACCGGGTGGAGGCGCGGCGGCGGTGGTGCGCGGCGAGACCCGCGCACACATCGGGGCGGGGGCCACCGGGTCCGGGGCCGCACTGTGGGTCACCGTCGACGAGGTGACGCCGCCCGAACCCAGCGAGGAATCCCGGGCGCTGGCCGCCGAGTACAAGAAGCTGCTGCTGGCCATGCTGCAGCGCCGCGAGGCCTGGCAGATCGTCGACGCGGTCAACAAGATCACCGACCCGTCGGCGCTGGCCGACACGGCCGGCTACGCGTCGTATCTCAGCGACGAGCAGAAACGTGAGCTGCTCGAAACGCAGGACGTGGCCGCGCGGCTGCGGCAGCTGATCGACTGGACCGGCGCCCACCTCGCCGAGGTGGAGGTCAACGACAAGATCGCCGAGGACGTGCGCACCGGGATGGACAAGCAGCAGAAGGAGTTCCTGCTGCGCCAGCAGTTGGCCGCCATCCGCAAGGAACTCGGTGAGCTGGGACCCGACGGTCAGGACGGCACCGAGGACTACCGCGCCCGGGTCGAGGCGGCCGACCTGCCCGCGCAGGTTCGCGAGGCGGCGCTGCGTGAGGTCGGCAAACTGGAGCGGGCCAGCGAGCAGAGCCCGGAGGGCGGCTGGATCCGCACCTGGCTGGACACGGTGCTCGAGCTGCCGTGGCAGGTCACCACGGCCGACTCGACCGACCTGAAGTCGGCCCGGGAGATCCTCGACGCCGACCACCACGGTCTCGACGACGTCAAGGACCGCATCGTCGAGTACCTCGCCGTGCGGGCCCGGCGCACCCAGCGCGGCCTGCAGGTCGTCGGCGGACGCGGTTCCGGCGCGGTGATGGTGCTCGCCGGTCCCCCCGGGGTCGGCAAGACCTCGCTCGGCGAATCGGTCGCGCGGGCCCTGGGGCGCAGGTTCGTGCGTGTCGCTCTGGGCGGTGTGCGCGACGAGGCCGAGATCCGGGGTCACCGGCGGACCTATGTCGGCGCGCTGCCCGGCCGCATCGTGCGGGCCATCGGCGAAGCGGGATCGATGAACCCCGTCGTGCTGCTCGACGAGATCGACAAGGTCGGCTCGGACTACCGCGGTGACCCGTCGGCGGCCCTGCTCGAGGTCCTCGACCCGGCGCAGAACCACACCTTCCGCGACCACTATCTGGACCTGGATCTGGATCTGTCGGATGTGGTGTTCCTGGCGACGGCCAACGTGGTGGAGAACATTCCGTCGGCACTGCTGGACCGGATGGAGCTGGTCACGATCGACGGGTACACCGAAGACGACAAGGTGGCCATCGCCCGCGACTATCTGCTGCCCCGCCAGCGGGAACGTGCCGCGCTGTCGGCCGACGAGGTGACGGTGACCGACGCGGCGCTGCGCAAGATCGCCGCCGACTACACCCGGGAGCCGGGTGTGCGCCAGTTCGAACGGCTGTTGGCCAAGGCGATGCGCAAGGTCACCACCCGGCTGTCGCAGGATCCGCAGCCCGTCGAGATCGACGAGCCCGACCTGATCGACTACCTGGGGCGGCCGCGGTTCATCCCGGAGTCCGCCGAGCGCACCGCGGTGCCCGGGGTGGCGACCGGGCTGGCCGTCACCGGCCTCGGCGGCGACGTGCTCTACATCGAGGCCGGTGCGACCGGCGGTGAGCCGGGTCTGCAGCTCACCGGTCAACTCGGTGACGTCATGAAGGAGTCGGCCCAGATCGCGCTGTCCTATGTGCGCAGCCACGCCCAGCAGCTCGGAGTGGACCCGGAGGCGCTGGACCGACGCATCCACGTGCACGTGCCCGCGGGCGCGGTCCCCAAGGACGGTCCGTCGGCCGGGGTCACGATGGTGACCGCGCTGGTCTCGATGGCCACCGGGCGTCAGGTGCGCGCGGATGTCGGAATGACCGGCGAGGTCACCCTCAACGGCCGGGTGCTGCCGATCGGCGGGGTGAAACAGAAGCTGCTCGCCGCGCAGCGGGCCGGCCTGTCGACGGTGTTCATCCCGCAACGCAACGAGGCCGACCTGGATGACGTCCCCGCCGACGTCCTGGAGAACCTGGAGGTCAGGCCGATGACCGACGTGGCGGGTATCGTCGCGCAGGCTCTGGTGCCTGTCGCCGAGACGGTCAGCGCCGCCGCGGCCTGAGCCGCCGCCCGGCGTCGGTGTCGGGGTGCGGCGCTAGGTTTGGGCATGGCCTACGACCCCGAACTGGCTGATCGCGTCCGTGAACTGATCGCACCTGAGCGCGGCGCCGACGAGAAGCCGATGTTCGGCGGTCTGGCCTTCCTGATCAACGGCAACATGTCGGTGGCGGTGAGTCGGGACGGCGGGTTGATGGTCCGGGTGCCCTCCGAGGAGTGCGCGGGTCTGCTGGCGGAGCCGCACGTCGAGCCGATGGTGATGGCCGGTCGGCAGTCCCGCACATGGGTGCGGGTGGTACCCGACGGGCTCGCCACCACCGGCCAGCTCTCCGGCTGGGTACGTCGTGGCGTCGACCTTGCCAAGAATCTGCCCCCGAAGTAGCGGACGTTTTCCCGGCATGACTTCGGGTACGCCGACCCACATGGCCTCTGCGACAGACGAGCGCGTCGTCGAGCTGCTGCTCGACAAGGCGGGCACGACGTACGCGGAGGAGGCGGGGATCCGGTTGCGTGACAAGCCGATGCCGCTGTTCCAGCTGCTGATCCTGTGCATGCTCGCCAGCAAGCCGATCGACGCCACGATCGCGATGCGGGCCGCGCGTGAGCTGTTCCGAACGGGCCTGCGCACCCCGCACGCGATGCTCGAGGCGCAGCGCTCCACACTGATCGAGGCGTTCGGCCGCGCGCACTATGTGCGTTACGACGAGAGCTCGGCGACCCGCGCGGCCGCGATGGCCGCGGCGGTCCGCGACGACTATGGCGGCGATCTGCGCAGGCTGGCCACTGCGGCCCGACGCGACATCGGTGCGGCCAAACAGTTGCTGGAGAGGTTCAAGGGCATCGGCGACACCGGCGCCGACATCTTCCTGCGCGAGGTTCAGGACACCTGGACCTGGGTACGGCCCTACTTCGACGACCGCGCCCGCGCCACCGCGGCCGGGCTGGGCCTGCCGGACGACCCGACAGCACTGGCAGCGCTGGCGCCACGAAACAGCGCCACCCTGGCCGCCGCGCTGGTGCGTGTCTCACTCGATGACGGCCTGCGCGCCGAACTGCAGTGACCCCGCCGCATCACCCTGAAGTCGGATTTCCGCCAGCGCCGGCCCAACCCCATCGGCAGCATCGACGGTGGCAGCATCGTCTCGAGCCGGAAGGTGGTCGACATGTCCCAGGCGGAAGCTGGCGCCCTGATCGCGACTCTGGGCGATGTCTCCCCTTCGGCGCCGACGGCCTGTTCGGGCTGGACGGTCCACGACATCGTGGCGCACCTGGCCGCCGGTTCCAAAGAGATCGCCGATCTGATCGAGGAGCAGCTCGACGGCAACGGGTCCCGGCCGACGCGGCTGTGGGAAGACCGAGAGCCTGGTTTCCGCGCGCTGCCACACGCGGAGCTGCTGGCCGCATGGTCGCTGCAGATCGAACGCCAGCTCAACGCACAGCGGGATCTGGCCCGCTCGGGGCCTTACCGCACCTTCGAATTCACGGGGATGCCCATGACAGCTGCCCAGCTGGACACCCATTGTCGCAGTGAAGCGGCGATTCACCGGTGGGACATCGTGGGCGAAGACGTCATCGGTGCAGAACTGCTGGCACAACCTGACCTCACCACGCACGCGGTGACCATCCTCAACGAGATGCCCATCCTCAACGAATCCGTACGCTCGCGCTTCACAAGAGTTCACCATCCGCTCACGATCGCCCTACGTGCAGCGGGGCAGCCGGACATCGTGTTGAGCAACATCGATGGAACGGGCGGTGTCGCTCGATTCGAAGACGAAGGTTCCAGCAGCGGAGCGGTCGTCCTCACCACTGACGTCGCACACCGGCTGCTGATCCTGTGGGGAAGACAGCCACCGCGGCATCGGATCACCATCGACTGCGACGCCGCCCTACTGGCTACGGCTGCGGGGACACTCTGGCCCGCTGCCGTTCCCGCCCCCGTGTGACACGCGCGGGCAGGTCACTGCAACGACGCGGTGCCGTCGTGATGGACGTGCACCGCAGCGCCGGCGATGTCGTCGCGCACCGTCACCGCGGCCTGCTCCGGGTCGGTGATCACCGCGAGCACCCGGGCGTCCTCGGGGGTACGCACCGCCAGGAATGCCTTTTCCGGATGACCGTCCCGGTCGAACGGAGTGGTCCACGACTCGACGCGCCCGGTTCCGGTCCATTCCACCGGCGCGGTGCGGGTGGGCTCTCGATCCACCGCGGGCTGTACGTCTTCCCAGCGGAATTCGTGCTCGGGCGGTTCGGTGCCGTAGACGCCGAAACTGTGTTTGGTCAGGTAGCCCCCGTTGGCGGTGATCAGACCCCGCCGGCCCGGTTGCGCCACCAACTGCTCGGCCATGGTGGCGATCGAATGGGTGACGTAGTTGTTCCACGGTCCGCCGGCGAAGGTGAGCCCACCGGTCACCGTCAGCGGACGGGCCGGGTCGGCGATCGGGAGCCCGAGTTCGGCTGCGGCGACCTGAACCGCCGACGGGAAGCACGAGTACACGTCGACGAGGTCGATGTCGTCGATTCCCAGGCCGGCGAGTTCCAGTGCACGGCTGCCCGCGATCCGGATCGCCGGTGAACGGTGGAACTGGGCGCGCTCGGCGATGGCGTAGGTGTCATGAGAGTCGGTACCCGCGTACGGAAAAACCCAT
Organism: Mycobacterium sp. ABE4_509; assembly: GCF_056160785.1. Classification (NCBI taxonomy): domain Bacteria; kingdom Bacillati; phylum Actinomycetota; class Actinomycetes; order Mycobacteriales; family Mycobacteriaceae; genus Mycobacterium; species Mycobacterium sp. ABE4_509. The sequence goes on from NZ_JBSWXU010000061.1 coordinate 22,130, forward strand.
GTCTCCCTTGGAATCTGGAGGTAGTCGGCCTTCTCGGCCGAGGTGAGGATCAGCACCGCGGCCTGGTCGACCATGTTGTTGGAGTTCATCAGCTTGGTGTAGGGCCAGCTGATCATGCGGTTGGCCGGCGAGGGCTGGCTGATCTGCTCGGCGGACAGCGCCTCGCGGCTCCACGCGTGCGGATTGTCCGCGGCCACCGCCGAGAACCGGGACCACAGTTCACCGATCCGCCGACGGTGCTCCTCCGGGGTCTCCCCCGCGGCGATCCGAACCGCCTGCTCGAAGATCGGGTAGACGTAGGCCGGCCGGTCGAGGTTGATGCGGATGTCAGCCGCACCGGCCATCGGCACCCCGTCGTCGGAACCCGGCGCGGCAGGCACCGATTCGTCCTGGCGGGTCCAGTCCGGCTTGCGGCCCGCCGCACGTAGTTTGCTCCTGGTCCGCCACGTCTCGGCGCCGGCGATCAGCACGACCTCGGCCCGCCCCGCGCAGATGTCCAGGCAGGCGGAGTTCACCAGCGTCTGCGGCACGTTGCCGCCGATCCCGGTATAGCGGGTCACCGCCTTGTCCGCCCGGATGCGTTGGGCCAGAGCCAGTCCGGGATCCCGGTAACGCCAGGACAGCAGGTTGACCACCCTGATGGCGTCCACCGACTCCAGCACCCGGGGGTCGGCCGCCGCCCGGGCGGCCGCCGCCATCAGATCGGCCGGTTCCACCTCGGGACGCTCGATGTGCTGGTTGACCTGACCGTAGCCGACCAGCACGGGTGTCCTGGGATCAAGGCTCATGCGGTGTTGCCTTCCTCGGCGGTTCGGGGGTGGCCAGATCGAGCACCCGCACAGCGGGCGGCAAGGATCCGTCGGTCACGCCGGTCACAGTACGGGGCGGGCGAAAATTAACGTCGATGCCATCGGCTACCGGTTGGGCATACCGGCGATGCGAGGTTGGATGGAGAGATGACTACCACGACTGACCATGACGCCGCCGCCGTGACACCCGCCGCGTGGAAGACCGTGGAGACCTCGTCGCTCAGCGACGACACCGTGGTGCGGATGGACCGATGGTGGCGAGCGGCGAACTACCTGTCGGTGGGCCAGATCTATCTGCTGGACAATCCGTTGTTGCGCACTCCGCTGGCGCGCGAGGACGTCAAACCCCGCCTGCTGGGCCACTGGGGCACCACCCCGGGCCTGAACTTCCTGTACGCCCACCTCAACCGCGCCATCAAGGAGCGCGCCCAGTCGACCGTCTACATCACCGGTCCCGGCCACGGCGGGCCGGGCCTGGTGGCCAACGCGTACCTGGACGGCACCTACTCCGAGATCTACCCCGACATCACCTGCGACACCGAAGGCATGCGCCGGCTGTTCCGGCAGTTCTCGTTCCCCGGTGGCATCCCGTCGCACGTGGCCCCGGAAACTCCCGGCTCGATCCACGAGGGCGGCGAACTCGGATACGCCCTCTCGCATGCCTACGGGGCCGCCTTCGACAATCCTGATCTGCTGGTCGCCACCGTGATCGGCGACGGTGAGGCCGAGACCGGGGCGCTGGCCACCGGGTGGCACTCCAACAAGCTGACCAACCCGGCCAAGGACGGGGTGGTGCTGCCGATCCTGCACCTCAACGGATACAAGATCGCCAACCCCACCGTGCTGGCCCGGATCCCCGACGACGAGTTGCGTGCCTTGATGGTCGGATACGGCCACAAGCCGTATTTCTTCGAGGTGCCCGACAGCGCGCCCGGCGAGGCCGCTCCGGCGGACGCGCACGTCGATGCACACCGACGCTTCGCGGCGCTGCTCGACGAGGTCCTCGACGAGATCGCGGCCATCAAGGCCCGTGCCGCGGCCGGTGACGAGTCGCGGCCGGCCTGGCCGATGATCGTGTTCCGCACCCCGAAGGGCTGGACCGGCCCGGACTACATCGACGGAAAGAAGACGACCGGCTCCTGGCGCGCCCATCAGGTGCCGCTGGCCAACGCCCGCGACACCGCCGAGCACCTGGGCGTGCTGGCGGACTGGCTGGCCTCCTACCGGCCCGAGGAACTGTTCGACGCCGACGGACGCCTGCTGCCCGACATCGCCGAACTGGCCCCGCCCGGACAGCTGCGGATGAGCGACAACCCGCACGCCAACGGCGGCCTGCTGCTCAAGGATCTGCGGCTGCCGGACTTCCGCAAGTTCGGGGTCGACGTCCCCGCCCCCGGCGCCACCATCGCTGAGGCCACCAGGGTGCTCGGTCAGTGGCTGACCGAGGTGGTGCGCCTGAACCCCGACAATTTCCGCATCTTCGGGCCCGACGAGACGGCGTCGAACCGGCTGCAGGCGGTCTTCGACGTCACCGACAAGCAGTGGAACGCCGAACTGATCTCCGAGGAGGTCGACGACCACCTGGCCCGGGTCGGCAGGGTGGTCGAGATGCTCTCCGAACACCAGTGCCAGGGGTGGCTGGAAGGCTACCTGCTGACCGGGCGGCACGGACTGTTCAACTGCTACGAGGCGTTCATCCACATCATCGACTCGATGTTCAACCAGCACGCCAAATGGCTCAAGGTCACCGACCACATCCCGTGGCGGCGCCCCATCGCGAGCCTGAACTACCTGCTGTCCAGCCACGTGTGGCGCCAGGACCACAACGGTTTCTCCCACCAGGACCCGGGCTTCATCGACCATGTCGTCAACAAGAGCGCCAGCGTGGTGCGCGTCTACCTGCCGCCGGACGCCAACACGCTGCTGTCCACCTACGATCACTGCCTGCGGTCACGCCAGTACGTCAACGTCGTCGTCGCCGGCAAGCAGCCCCACCCCAACTTCCTGACCATGGAAGAGGCCATCGCGCACTGCACGCGGGGGCTGGGGATCTGGGAGTGGGCCGGTTCCGAGGAACTGGGCACCGACCCCGACGTGGTGATCGCCTCGGCCGGTGACGTGCCCACGCTGGAGGCGCTCGCCGCCGTCGACATCCTGCGCAGCCACCTGCCGGAGCTGAAGGTGCGCTTCGTCAACGTCGTGGACCTGATGCGGCTGCAGGCCGAGAACGAGCACCCGCACGGCCTGTCCGATCAGGCCTTCGACATGATCTTCACCGCCGAGAAGCCGATCATCTTCGCCTACCACGGCTACCCGTGGCTGATCCACCGGCTGACCTACCGCCGCACCGGCCACAACAATCTGCACGTACGTGGGTACAAGGAGGAAGGCACCACCACGACGCCGTTCGACATGGTGATGCTCAACGACCTGGACCGCTACCACCTGGTCATGGATGTCATCGACCGGGTGCCGTCGCTGGGTTCGCGATGCGCCACCCTGCGCCAGCAGATGGCCGACAAGCGCATCGCCGCCCGGGAGTACACCCGGACCCACGGCGACGACATCCCCGAGGTCAAGGACTGGGTGTGGCCGGCCGCGCGCCGACTCGGCGTGGACGCCTCTGCTTCGGCCTCCGACACCGGCGGGGACAACGAGTAGCGGGTGAACTCCGCCACTGCCGCGCCGGGGTGCGCCGAATTCTCGGTACCCTGGTGCGGTTATGTCTGATGTCTGCGCCGCCGCCGCACCGGGTGAACATCACCCGTTGCTCGGGCAACTGCGGGCGCTGCACCATTTCCGCATCTACGTCGACATCGCCGTCGTGGTGGTGGTGCTCGCCCTGACCAACCTGCTGGCCCACTTCACCACCCCGTGGGCGAACATCGCGGTGGTGCCTGCGGCCGCGGTCGGTCTGGTGCTGCTGGTCCGGCATCGCGGCCTGGGCTGGTCGGAACTGGGGCTGGGGCGCGAGCACTGGCGGGCCGGCGCCGGCTACGCGGTCGGCGCGGTCGTCCTGGTCGGCTCCGTGATCGCGGTGGGTGCGTTGCTGCCGTGGACTCGGCCGATGTTCTTGAACAACAACTACGCCACGCTGTCGGGTGCGCTGATCGCGTCCATGATCATCATTCCGCTGCAGACCGTCATCCCCGAGGAGCTGGCGTTCCGCGGGGTGTTGCACGGGGCGCTCGACCGGGCCTGGGGTTGGCGCGGGGTCGCCGCCGCGGGATCGCTGCTATTCGGCTTGTGGCACATCGCCACGTCGATGGGCCTGACCGCCAGCAACGTCGGGTTCACCAAGATCCTGGGCGGCGGCATGTTCGGCATGGTCGCCGGGGTGGTCGGCGCGGTGCTGGTGACCGGCGCCGCCGGGTTCGTGTTCACCTGGTTGCGCCGCCGCAGCGGCAGCCTGATCGCGCCGATCGCACTGCACTGGTCGCTCAACGGGTTGGGTGCACTGGCCGCGGCCCTGGTGTGGCACCTGTCTTAGCCGGACAGCACCGCCGCCCCCGACACCCGCCCGGCACTGAGGTCGGCGAGCGCTTCGTCGGCCCGGTCCAGCGGATACGGTCGGGTTGTCACCTCGATGCGGTGGGCGGCGGCAAACTGCAGGAACGCGTGCGCGTCGGCGCGGGTGTTCGACGTCACGGAGCGGACCTGACGTTCCTGGAACAGATGACGCTGGTAGTTCAGCACCGGGATGTCGCTGAGGTGGATTCCGGCGATCGCCAGCGTGCCGCCCCGATCCAGCGCCTCCAGCGCCGGCAGCACCAGCTCGCCCACCGGGGCGAACAGGATGGCCGCGTCCAGCGCAACCGGCGGGCGATCCGCGGCGCCCTGGGCGGAGGCGGCGCCGAGGGTCAGCGCGAGCTCGCGGGCCTGGGCGCCGCGCGTCATGACGTGCACCTCGGCTCCGCCGGCGATGGCCACCTGTGCGGTCAGATGTGCGCTTCCGCCGAACCCGTAGATGCCCAGCCGGCCACCCGGGGGCAGCGCCGCCCGTTGGAGCGCGCGGTAGCCGATGATGCCCGCGCACAGCAGCGGAGCCAGCTCGGCGTCGCTGTAGCCGGCCGGCAGCGGCAGCGCGAAAGCCGCCGGCACCGTCGCGAACTCGGCGTAGCCGCCGTCGGCATCCCAGCCCGTGTAGCGGGACCGCGGGCACAGGTTCTCCTGCCCGCGCGCACAGTACCGGCACTCCCCGCAGGTGTGCCTCAGCCAGGCGATTCCGACGCGGTCGCCCACCGACAGCGCGGCGTCGACGGCCGGGCCGACCTGTACGACCTCCCCGACCACCTCATGGCCGGGGATCACCCGCTCGCGGTGCACTGCCAGGTCTCCCTCGGCGACGTGCAGATCGGTTCGGCACACCCCGCAGGCGAACACCGCGACGAGCAGCTCACCCTCGGCGGGTTGGGGAACCGGCACCGTCGCACGTACCAGTGGATGGCTGGCGATCGGTCCGGGCCTGTGCACCTGCCAGGCGCGCATCGCGGCATCGGTCACCACCCCACGATGCCACGGCAGGCTCAGCTGGCGAAGGGCGTGACGGACTCAGGACTTCTTCTGCACCAGTCCGACGAGCCACAGCAGCACGACTGAGCCGAGTATCGCGGTGAACAGCGTGAACCACCATCCGCCGCCTGCCGTGTCGAGGAAGAAGCTCAGCAGAAAGCCGCCGATCAGCGCACCCACCACCCCGATCACGATGTTCATCAGGATGCCCGAGCCGGAGCCCTTGACGATCTTGCCGGCTATCCAGCCCGCCAACGCGCCGATGATGATGTAGCCCAACCAGCCGACGCTGGTCAGCGTCGTCGAGCGAGCGAGCAGCTCACTGGCCGCCGTGACGTCCATCCGGTCCATGGAAGCCTCCTACCTGTGGCCGGAGTCGGCCCCGGAGCAGGTCGCGTCCGGGCCGTCACCTCACCTATACGCGACGTCGGTAACGGTTCGGGCATGCAAACGGACACGATCACCAGGTGATCGTGTCCGTTTGGCGGTGCGTCAGGCCGGCGGCAGCATCTCCGGGGCCGTGGCCGGATCGATCGGCACCGGCACGCCGACAGCAGGTGGTGGCGGCGGTGGCGGCGGTGCGTTGGGATCCGGCGGCGGCGCGTTGGGGTCCGGCGGCGGCGGAGGCGGCGGTGGCGCCCACGGCCGGATCGAATTGGCCAGCGCGATCGCCTGGTCGGTCGGGATCGGATTGTCCGCGGTGCCCAGCCACACCACGAACCACCGCTCGGGCGCCCGCTGACCGCGCGGTGTCCCCGGAGCGGTGGGATTGCCCACCACACCGGCCCAGATCTGGCCGTTGGGCTTGTTGGTGTCGGTGAACTTCACCTCGTAATAGGAGGCGACACCGGGCATCCCGTCGGCATCCAGCGGGACGGTCTGCTGGTTGACCCGGGTGCCGGGGAAGGGCATGAAGAACTCGCCCATGTCGGAGGCGAGCCGCTGGGCGGCCTTGGTGTTGTCCTCCTCGGCACCGGCGAACAGCTTCAGGTCGAGTCGGCCCAGGAGCACGCTCGTGTCGTTGGGCGGCTCAGCACCCTCGGGGGTGACCTTGGTCAACAAGGCCTGCCCATAGGACAGCTGGTTGGCGTCGGCGACCTCCCAGCCCTCCGGCAGCACGTAGCTGAAGCTGCCGGCGGCGTTGGCTACCCGTCCGGGATCAACCGGGGGCGGCGGGGGTGCGTTCGGGTCCGCCGGCGGTGGCGGGGGTGCATTCGGGTCCGCGGGGGGCGGCGGCGCGTTGGGGTCCGCCGGGGGTGGCG
>NZ_JBSWXU010000062.1:0-28419 GCF_056160785.1 Mycobacterium sp. ABE4_509
GCCCCGCACCGCCGGTGGGTCTCACCGGCTGCCCGACGGCTGGCGCAGAGCCTGGGTGTCGACGTGGCCGCCGTCACCGGCACCGGCCCGCAGGGTGCGGTGACCATCAGGGACGTCGAACACACCGCGGCCGCGGCGACGAAGCCGCCGACCGGACGGGGCGCCGCCGACCGCGCAGTCGAGATGCGTCGGGCGATCGCCGCCGCGATGAGCCGTTCCAAACGCGAGATCCCGCACTACTACCTGGCCGACGAGATCCTGGTGGACACCGCCCTGGGGTGGTTGGGCGAGCGCAACGCGGCCAGGCCGATCACCGAGCGGGCGTTGCCCGCGGCGCTGCTGCTCAAGGCGGTGGGTGTGGCCGCGCAACGGTTCGGCGAGTTCAACGGGTCCTGGCGCGACGATCGGTTCACCGCATCCGAGGCCGTGCACGTCGGCGTGGCCATCTCGCTGCGCGGCGGAGGTCTGGTCGCGCCGGCGATCCACGACGTCCCCGACAAGAACCTCGACGAGCTGATGGGGGACCTCACCGATCTGGTGGCGCGCGCGCGGGCGGGGTCGCTACGCAGCTCGGAGATGTCGGACCCGACCATCACGGTGACCAACCTGGGGGATCAGGGCTCGGCCACCGTCTTCGGCGTGATCTATCCGCCGCAGGTGGCGCTGGTGGGGTTCGGCAGGCCCACGCAACAGGTGTGTGCGGTGGACGGCGGCATCCGTATCGCCACCGCGATCCAGGCGAGTCTGGCCGCTGATCACCGGGCCAGCGACGGGCATCGCGGTGCGTTGTTCCTCGCCGCGGTCAAAGACCTGCTGCAACAGCCCGAACTGCTGGAGAAGTGATGATGAGTGAACAAGAGATCCGTGAGCAGATCCTGGCGGTGCTGACCGCGATCGCGCCCGAGGTGGATCCCGACGAGATCCGCGATGACGCGTTGCTGCGCGACCAGGTCGATCTCGACTCGATGGACTGGTTGAACTTTCTGCTGGGAATCCACAAGCGGTTGGCCGTCGACATTCCCGAGGCCGACTATCAGAAACTGCGAACCCTGGCCGAGATCGTCGGCTACGTCGGCGAGCGCGCCGCGATGGGGTCGCGATGAGGAGGGCTGTCGTGCCGCATTCTGCCGCTGCAGGTTTGACGATGCGAAACGTCCGCGCGCCCGATGTGGGACCGCGGACCGAGCTGGACGTCGCGGTGGGGGTGCTGGTCGGCCGAAGGCATTGTTCGCGGCGCCAGGCGTTCACCGAGATCGCTGATGCCGCAAAGCGAACGGGGATCGGGGTGAACGCGCTCAGCCGGGCGCTCGTGGCGCTGGCCAGCGGGGAGCCCGGTGGGTTCGCCCACCGCGACGAGGTGGCGCAACTGTGGGGTGACGCGCTGGGCCTGCAGGTCTGACCTCAGGCCTGCAGGGTGGTGATCGCCGCCCGCAGTTTGGCCGCCACCTCGTCGGCGACCGGTTTGAGCCGGTCGTCGGCGGTGACGTCGACGAGCACCTGCGGATCCATCGCCTCGACGAGTACCGCGGTGTCGTCCTGCGGGTCGGCGCGCACAACGACGTTGCACGGCAACAGCAGTCCGATCTGGCGGTCCACACCGACGGCGCGGTGGGCCAGGGGCGGGTTGCAGGCGCCGAGGATCAGGTACTTCTCCATCTCCTCGCCGAGTTTGGCCTTCAGGGTGGCCTGCATGTCGATCTCGGTGAGGACCCCGAACCCTTGGCCGGCGAGCGCTTCCCGGGTGCGGCTGACCGCGTCGTCGAACGACGTGTGTAGCACGGTGGACAGTGCGAATCCCATCGGGCGTCCTTTCGTGAGCGTCTTCTCAGGCCAGGGCCAGGAAGAGTTTCTCCAGTTCGGCTTCGGTCATCGGTTTGTCGCCGTCCGCGGCGTCGCCGGTGACGCATTCGCGCAACCCGGTGGCGACGATCTTGAATCCGGCGCGGTCGAGTGCACTGGACACCGCCGCCAACTGGGTGACGACGTCCTTGCACTCGCGTCCGTCTTCGATCATCGAGATCACGCCGGCCAGCTGGCCCTGGGCGCGACGCAGTCGATTCAACACCGCGGCCATGGCCTCTTCGTTTCCGATCATGGCGCAGCTCCTTTCTCTGTGATGCCCCCATTGTACCCGCGGGGGTATATATTCCCGGTCAGGTCGCCGCCGCTGCGGTGTTGGCGTTGCCGTTCAACCGGCGCAGTGGACACTTCGGGACCCGGGCGCAGACGAAGCTGGTTGCGGCGGCGACGAGGACCACGGCCAGTGCGACACCGCCGACCACCGCATGCACCTCCTGCCACAGGATCACCGACGACATCGCCAGCACGAACCAGCCGAAGGCCTTGCGCAGCGAGTCGGGGTCGACCACCGCCGTCAGCCGGGCTCCGATCAGCGCGCCGACCAGTGCGGCCGCCGTCACGGCGCCGGCCAGACCCCAGTCGATCTGGACGCTGGACAGGTACCCGGCCAGCCCGGCGAACGACTTCATCGCGATCACCACCAGCGAGGTGCCCACGGCCACCGGCATCGGCAGCCCACCGAGCAGCGCCAGGGCGGGAACCACCAGGAAGCCGCCACCGGCCCCGACCAGGCCGGTGACCAGTCCGACGACCAGGCCCTCGAGCACCACCTTTCCGGCGGGCAGCGACTTCGGTGCCGCGCCGGGGTCGACGTCCTTGCGTCCGCGCAGCATCGCCAACGCGGTGGCGATCATGATGACGGCGAACCCGATCAGCAGCACCGTGCCCGGGATGAACCGGGCCAGTAGGCCGCCGAGGTACGCGCCGGCCATGCCGGCCACGCCGAACACCAGCCCGGTGCGCCACTGGACCCGTCCGGCACGGGCGTGCGAGATGGCGCCGACCGCGCTGGTCGCTCCGACGACCAGCAGGGAGGTCGCGATCGCCTGTTTGGGGTCCATGCCGGCCACGTAGGCCAGCAGCGGCACGGTCAGGATGGACCCGCCGCCGCCGAGCAGTCCGAGGGAGACGCCGACGAGGACCGCGAGGCCCACGGTCAGCGCGAGCATGGTGGTCATTTCGTGTCCACCAACTGGTTGACCACGGTCTGCAGGCTGCAGCTCGCACCCCGGTTGTAGGGCAGTCTGGCCAGCAGCATCCCCATCGCGCAGGTGTTGGTCACGGCAGCGAACGTCAGGCCCGCGCCGACGGCGAAGGCCACCCATTTCAGGCCGGGCACGAAGATGCTGGCCAGCACGCTGACGGCGACGATCAGGCCGGCGACCAGGCGGACCTGGCGTTCCAGGTCCCACCGCTGGCCCCGACGGTTGACGGTGAACCCGTTGGTCTGCCAGGCGGTGATCCCGCCGTCGAGGATGTGCACGTTGGACAGCCCGGCCCGGCGCAGCGTCTCTTCGGCCTGCGCGGCGCGCTGCCCGGACCGGCACACCAGCACGACGTCTTCGTCGACGTGCGAGAGGATCTCGTCGCGGTGCTCACGCAGCAGGTCGAGCGGCACGTTGTAGGAGCCCGGCATGTGGACCGTCTCGAACTCGCCGGGGGTGCGCACGTCGAGGACGCGCGGCGGGGTCGGCGAGGCGAGCAGCCTGTTCAGGTCGGCCGAGTCGATGGTGGCGGGCACGGGTGCGGTCATGTTCAGGTCCTTTCTCTGATACCCATTGGGGTATAGGCTCTACTCATTGATACATACCCATGGGGGTATCGTCAAGCCGGAATACCAAGGTTGCTTCGCACGTAATATACCCATAGGGGTATTTATCGCCGCGACCGGCGACCCCAGCGCACACAAGGAAGGAACACGATGATCCTCGAGCAGTACTACATCGAATGCCTGTCGCACGCCTCGTACCTGATCGGCGACGAAACCAGCGGCCGCGCCGTGGTCGTGGACCCGCGCCGCGACATCACCGACTACCTCGCCGACGCGGCGAAGTACGGACTTCGGATCGAAGGGGTGATCAACACCCACTTCCACGCCGACTTCGTCTCCGGTCACCTCGAGCTCGTGGAGGCCACCGGAGCCTGGATCGGATTCGGTGCTGCCGCCGAGACGGACTACCCGATCCGCCGGCTGGCCGACGGGGAACACATCTCGCTCGGCGAAGTCGACCTCGAGATCCTGTCCACACCCGGGCACACCTGGGAATCGATCAGCGTGTTGGTGCGCGAGCATCCCGGCGCCGAGCCGACCGCGGTACTGACCGGCGACTCCCTGTTCATCGGTGACGTCGGCCGACCCGACCTGGTCAACATCGGTGACAGCTCCACCAGCGATCTGGCCGCCGCGATGTACCACACACTGCACGACAAGCTGCTCAAGCTGCCGGACGCGGTCACCGTCATGCCGGCCCACGGCGCGGGATCGTCGTGCGGCAAGAACCTGTCGACCGAGCTGACCTCCACCATCGGTGAGCAGCGCAGGACGAATCCGTCGGTGCAGCCGATGAGCGAACAGGAGTTCATCGAACTCGTCACGCACGGCCAGCCCGCCGCGCCGGCCTACTTCTCGGTCGACGCCGCGATGAACAAGCGGGTGCACCCGCTGCTGGCGCAGGACCGTTCCGTCACCGCACTGACCCCCGCCCAGATGCGCCGGGCGCTGCAGGACGGGGTGCGCGTCGTCGACGCGCGCAGCGTCGAGGACTTCGCGGCCGGGCACCTGCACGGCTCGGTCAACGTCGGATTCGACGGCCGATTCGCCGAGACCGGCGGCATGGTCGCCGAGATCGGCGACCTGATCGCGCTGATCGCCTATCCCGGCGAGGAGCAGGAGGCCGCGCTGCGGCTGGCCCGCGTCGGCTCGGACAACGTGATCGGCTACCTCGCAGTGGGCCGCGGCGAGGAGTTTCCCGCCGAGCTGTCCGACTTGATCCGCACCGCGCCCCGGGTCACCGTCGCCGAACTCGACCGGCTGCTGGCCGACGACGCCGTCACCTTGGTCGACATCCGCAACCCGGGCGAGGTCGAGGCCGGCAGCATCCCCGGCGCAACCCCGATGCCGCTGGCCAACCTCCGGACGCGGCTGGCCGACATCCCGAAAGACCGCCCGATCGTCGTGCACTGCGCCGGCGGCTGGCGTTCCAGCGTCGCGGCGTCGCTGCTGCGCGCCGAGGGCTTCGACAACGTGTCCGACCTGGAGGGGGGCTACAACGCCTGGGCCGATTCCCACGCCACCGTCTGAGACGAAAACCACACCACCGGAAAGGAACTCCCACCGATGAGCACCACCAACCTCACCCTGTCCGACTTCGAGAGCACCATCACCGACACCCCGATCGTGCTGGTCGACTTCTGGGCTGCCTGGTGCGGCCCGTGCCGGGCCTTCGCCCCGGTCTACGAGCGCTCGGCGGCAGCCCACCCCGACGTCCTGCACGCCAAGGTGGACACCCAGGCCGAGCAGGAGCTCGCAGCCGTCCTGGCCATCCGGTCGATCCCGACGATCATGGCGTTCCGCGACGGAGTGCTGGTGTACAGCCAGCCCGGCGCGATGCCGCCGGCCGCGCTCGAGGACCTGATCGCCAAGGTCAAGGGTCTCGACATGGCGCAGGTGCGCGCCAAGATCGCCGAACGGCAGGCCGCGGAAGCGCACAGCTAGAACCGCTTCGGCACAACCACTGGAGGAGACATGTGTTATCAAGCCACCTGCTCGAGGTGCGGCAAGATCGGCTGGCAGGGCTGCGGGCAGCACATCGACGAGGTCATGCGCAACGTCCCGGCCGGACAGCGGTGCACCTGCGCGAGGTCGGACCAACCGGCCCCGCCCAGGCGGGACCAACGGCCCTGACGTGCACCCGCCCGACGCCATAGCGTGGGTGTCGAACTGGGTAGACGCCGAGGAGGACACCATGGACTGGCCGACCGCTGCCGTTCTGATCGCCGCCATCATCGCCGTGATGGCGGTGGTGAGCACCTACATCGCATCCAGAAGCCCGAAGTGACCGACACCGGGTCCCATGTGCCGGGCGGCGTGTGACCAAGGACTCCTGCGTGTTTGCGGAGCGTGGCGCTACCGTCGATCTCGTGGGACCTGATGACGCTGATGACAAGGTACGGCAACCGCACCGCTCCGTGATCGATCGTGTTCCCGGGGCGGTGCCGGTCCGCAATGCGATTCGCCCGCTGACCAGGACCGGAAGGTACTACGCCCGGTCCTGGCGGGACTATCTCGAGGACGGACCGGGGCAGATGCCGATCGCCCGGCCGACCGTGGCGCTGGCTGCCGAGGCGCTGCGTGACGAGGTCGTGCTCCTCGGCCTGCGCTCCCGTCGCCCGGTCAGCGATCCCCAGGCTTTCGAGCGTATCCACGCCGAGGTCGTCGAAGCGTTGGAGTTCTACGGGAACCGCGGCTGGCTCAGCGATCCGGAGGGGTTCTTCACCGCCCCGGGTCGACTGACCGATGTCGAAGTCGCGCCGGTGCAGCGCCGTAGCCGTGCCTACTTCCGGTTGAGGTGGGACAGCGGGTACCGTCCGCTGCCCGACGAGCCCGGGGCCGATCGGTGGCTGGGGTACCGGGCGGTATCCCACGGGTACGGATTGATGCTGCGGCACCGGGAACCACGGCCCTGGCTGGTGTGCATCCACGGAACCGAAATGGGCCGCGCCGCCATCGATCTGGCGTTGTTCCGGGCGTTCTACCTGCACGAGAGACTGGGCCTCAACGTCGTGCTCCCGGTGCTGCCGCTGCACGGGCCTCGCGCGAAGGGTCTGCCCAAGGGGGCAGTGTTCCCCGGCGAAGACGTGCTCGACGACATCCACGCCACGGCCAACGCGGTGTGGGATGTCCGCGGTGTACTGGGCTGGATCAGGCAGCAACAACCCGGAGCCGCGATCGGCTTGTACGGCTTGTCCTTGGGTGGGTTCGTCGCCGCGCTGGTGGCCAGCCTCGACGACGACCTCACGTGCGCGGTGCTGGGAGTCCCCGTCGCCGACCTCATCGGGTTGCTGGGCAGGCACTCGGGGCTGCAGCGCGACGATCCGCGCCGGGACACGATCGAGCTGGCCGCTCCGCTCGGTCAGATGGTCTCCCCGCTGTCGCTGACCCCCAAGGTGCCGACGACGGGCCGTTTCATCTACGCGGGACTGGCCGATCAGGTGGTCCACCCGCGTGAGCAGGTCACCCGGCTGTGGGAGCACTGGGGCCGCCCTGACATCGAGTGGTATCGCGGCGGGCACGCCGGCTTCTTCCAGTCCCGGCCGGTGCAGCAGTTCGTCACCGACGCGTTGGTGCAGTCGGGGTTGATCGCCGAGGAGTCGAGCAAGCCCGGCCACCCGGACTCGTTGACCGGCTGATCCGTCGGCCGGCTCAGCCCTGTCGTGCGACGATCACCGGGATCTGGGCGGCATTCACGATCGCGCTGCTGACCGACCCCAGCAGCATGCGCGACGCGCCCCGGCCGTGACTGCCGACCACGACCAGCTGTGCCCGGTCGGCATGCTCGAGCAACCGGGGGCCGGGGCGGTCGGCCACCAGCACGCGGTGAACCGTCACGTCGGGATACTGCGCCTGCCAGCCGGACAGCCGCTCGGAGAGCACCTCGTCCTCCTGGTCTTTGATGTTGCGCCACTCGATCGGCGCCCAGTTGATTCTGGGGAACTCCAGCGGGCCCATATCGGTCCAGGCGTGCAGGGCCACCAGATCGACACCGCGCCGGGACGCTTCGTCGAAGGCGATGGCGGTCGCCAGCTCCGAGGCCGGCGATCCATCGACACCGACGAGCACGGGCGCCTGCGGTGAGGGCTGCAGTTCCCCATGGATCACCGCAACCGGGCAGTGGGCGTGGTGCACCAGCCCGGAGCTGACCGATCCCAGCACGGCCCGGGCGACGGCGCCTTCCCCGAGACAGCCGACGACGACGATGCCGGCGGACTTCGATGTGTCGAGCAGCGTCGGGACGATCGGCCCGAACAGCATCTCGGTGCTGACCGCGCTGGTTCGCCCCGGCGATGTGGCTTCGAGGGCCAATGTGTGAGAGCGATCGAGGATCTCGCGTGCCCGGTCCTGCTCGAGCTTGGCGTATTCGGCCGGAAAGTCGGACGCCACCGACGACGGTGTCACCATCGGCGGGACCACCTGGACCAGCCGTAGCGGCAGGCCGCGCAACTCGGCGTCGCGCGCCGCCCAGGTGACCGCGGAGTCCGAGGATGTGGAGCCGTCCACGGCCACCACGACCTCATGCGCAGTTGTTGTTCCACTGACCATTTCGCACTCCTCCTCGTCGCCGTGCTGTGGGGCATTACACAGTGCCCACTATACCCCAAGGGGTATAGTGGGCACTATCGCTCCGACAGAAAGGACCATCATCATGACCACCGCCGACGCCACCGCTCCCGTCACCACGATGCCCCGGATCGGTGATCCGGCACCTTCTTTCACCGCCGCGACCACCCAGGGCGAGATCAACTTCCCGGCCGACTACGCGGGCAAGTGGGTCATCCTGTTCTCCCACCCGGCTGACTTCACCCCGGTGTGCACCAGTGAGTTCATGACCTTCGCCTCCATGCAGGAGCAGTTCGCGGCCTACAACACAGAGCTGGTGGGCCTGTCGGTCGACGGGCTCTACTCCCACATCGCCTGGCTGCGGACCATCAAGGACAAGATCGAGTTCCGCGGCATGCGTGACGTCGAAGTCACCTTCCCGCTCATCGACGACGTCTCGATGGAGGTCGCGCAGAAGTACGGCATGATCATGCCCGGCGAGGATTCCACCAAGGCCGTGCGCGCCGTGTTCGTCATCGACCCCAAAGCGGTGGTCCGCACGATCATCTACTACCCGCTGAGCACCGGACGGAACTTCGACGAGCTGCTGCGGGTGGTCAAGGCGCTGCAGACCGCCGACCACTTCGACGTGGCGACCCCGGCCGACTGGCGCCCAGGCGACCCGGTGATCGTCCCGCCCGCAGGTTCCTGCGGCACCGCCAAAGACCGGATGGACGGCGACGAGGACGGCGTCGAATGCAAAGACTGGTTCTTCTGCACCAAGCAGCTACCCGAGGCTGAGGTGGAGTCCGCGATCCGGCACCGCTGAGGCCGCCACCACGCGGGGCCGAACAGCCCTTGAGTTGCCGGCGGCTGCCGGGCAGGGTCATAGGCGATGCACGGCTACTGGCTCAACCTCGCCCTGGTGGTGTTCCTCATCCTGGTCAACGGCCTGCTCGCCGGCAGCGAGGCCGCGTTCATCTCGCTGCGCGAAGGCCAACTGCGGGAACTGGAGCGCCGGGGCAGACGCCGGGATCGGCTCGTGGTGCACCTCGCCCGCGAGCCGAACCGGTTCCTGGCGACCATCCAGCTCGGGATCACGCTCGCGGGATTCCTCGCCTCGGCGACGGCCGCGGTCACCCTCGCCCAGCCGCTGACGGCCAGGCTGCAGTTCCTCGGCGGCGCCGCCGAAGCCGTCGGCATCGCCACCGTCACGGTCCTGGTCACCGCGTCGACCCTGGTCATCGGTGAGTTGGCGCCCAAGAGACTGGCGATGCAGTACGCGCGCCGGTGGGCGGCGATCGTGGCGTCCCCGCTCAACGCCCTGTCGGCACTGGCGACCCCGATCGTGTGGATGCTCGGCAAGGCCACCGACGTCGTCGTCCGGTTGCTCGGCGGCGACCCGAACGTGGGGCGCGAAGAGCTGACGTTCGAGGAACTGCGGCAACTGATCTCCACCCATGGCGGACTCACCGCCGAACAGCGGACGATCATCTCAGGGGCCCTGGAGATCCACGAACGAGCCCTGCGCGAGGTCGTGGTGCCCCGCACGGCGGTGTTTCGCCTCAACGGCGACATGCCGGTGGTCGAAGCGCGCGCGGCGCTTGCCGAATCCGGCCACACCCGCGCTCCGGTGGTTCCCGCAGGTGAACTCGACGACGCCATCGGAGTGGTGCACCTGCGCGATCTGCTGGGAGCCGAGGGCACCGTCGCGCAGGTCGCGCGTCCGGCGCTGAGTCTGCCCGACAGCGTCCGCGTCACCGCCGCGCTGAATCGACTACTCGCCGAGCGTGAACAGTTCGCACTGGTGATCGGCGAGCGCGGCGGTGTCGCCGGCATCATCACCCTGGAGGACCTCCTGGAGGAGATCGTCGGCGAGATCTACGACGAAGCCGACGACGACGTCCGATCGGTGCGCACGCTGGCCGACGGAAGCCGCATCCTGCCGGGCGCCTTCCCGCTGCACGACCTCGTGGACGTCGGAGTCGACGCCACCGAGTTCCCGCGGGGTGACTACGCCACCGTCGCCGGACTGGTGCTGTCGATTCTGGGCCGCATCCCGACGGCGCCTGGTGACCGCGTCGAGGTCCCCGGGTACCGCATCGAGGTCACGGGCGTGGACCGGCACGCCATCACCGAGGTGCGGCTGTGCCCGCTGCATCCCTGACTGGCCCACCGAGCCCGGACTGGCGTGCCCGCCACCACTTCTCGGCGGCGACCACCAGGCTCATGACGACGGCGATCGCGAAGATGCGCACCCACACGCCCGCGTCCAGCGGCGCGGTCGAAAAGATCGTGTTCATCACCGGCAGATAGGTGATCGCCACCTGGGCAACCGCCTGCACGACCACGCCGGTGATCAGCCAGCGGTTGGTGAAGAACCCGATCCGCCACGCCGACCGGGTCAGCGATCGGCAGCTGAACAGATAGAACGCCTCGACGACGACGAACACGTTCAACGCCGCGGTGCGCGCCTCGGCCAGCGAGGCGCCGGCGGCCAGCTCCCACTGGAACAGCCACCACGACCCGGCCACCAGCAGGCTGGACACCAACAGGATCCGGCCCATCAGGGCACGGGTCAGCAGCGGCTCCCCGGGGTCGCGCGGGGCCCGTGTCATGATCCCCGCCTCCTTGGGCTCGAACGCCAGCATCAGGCCCAGTGCCACCGCGGTGGTCATGTTGATCCACAGGATCTGGGTGGGCAGGATCGGCAGCATCGCACCCAGGGCGATGGCCACCAGAATCACCAGTCCCTCACCGATGTTGGTGGGCAGCGTCCAGGTGATGAACTTGGTGAGGTTGTCGAACACCCCGCGGCCCTCCTCGACAGCCGCCTCGATAGTGGCGAAATCGTCGTCGGTGAGCACCATGTCGGCGGCGTCCTTGGCGACCTCGGTGCCGCCCCGTCCCATCGCCACACCGATGCTCGCCTGCCGCAGCGCCGGTGCGTCATTGACCCCGTCGCCGGTCATCGCCACCACATGGCCCCTGGCCTGCAACGCCTCGACAAGGCGTAGCTTCTGCTCGGGGGACACCCGGGCGAACACGCCGGCTTCCTCGACGATGTCGGGGAACTCCTCGGCGGGAATCGAGTCGAGCTCGGCGCCGGTCACCACCCGGCGCCTTCCGGGCTCCTCGGA
Organism: Mycobacterium sp. ABE4_509; assembly: GCF_056160785.1. Classification (NCBI taxonomy): domain Bacteria; kingdom Bacillati; phylum Actinomycetota; class Actinomycetes; order Mycobacteriales; family Mycobacteriaceae; genus Mycobacterium; species Mycobacterium sp. ABE4_509. The sequence continues at coordinate 11,317 of NZ_JBSWXU010000062.1, forward strand.
GCCGAGCACCCCGACCGATCCGGCGATGGCGCTGGCGGTCCCGGGGTGGTCACCGGTGATCATCTTGACCGCGATCCCCGCCGAGTGGCAGGCGGCCACCGCCGAGGTGGCCGCCTCACGCGGCGGGTCGAGCATGGCCTGCAACCCGGTGAAGGCGAACGAACCCGGCAGATCCTCCTCGGCGAACCGCGACGCGTCCGCCGACGTCCACACCCCGCAGGCCAGAACCCGAAGCCCCTCGGCGGCAAGTGCTTCGGCGGCTGCGGCCACCGCCGGGCGATCGAGTGGGCGTACCGCGCCGTCGGCGCCCAGCTGGCTGCCACACAGGTCGAGCATGCGCTCGACCGCGCCCTTGGCCAGCGCCACATGGTGGTGCGGGCCGGACCGGTGCAGGGTGGCCATGTACTGGCGCTCCGAGCTGAACGTGATGGTGCCGGCCCGGGGGAACTCGGCGGCCAGCGCGTCATGCGACAGCCCCGCCTTCGCGGCCACCACGACCATCGCGGCTTCGGTCGGATCACCGGTGATCTGCCACCGTTGCCCGTCACAGGACAGTGCCGCATCGTTGCACACCGCACCGGCGATCAGCGTCCAGCGCAACGCATCGTCGGTGTCGGTCGCCACCGGCGCGCCCGCCTCGTCGCACAACTCGCCGGTGGGCGCGTACCCGGAGCCGGTCACCTCGGCTGTGTGATCGGGCGTCCAGATCTTGCGCACCGTCATCTGGTTCTCGGTCAGGGTGCCCGTCTTGTCAGCGCAGATCACCGTCGTGCCGCCCAGCGTCTCGACCGCGGGCAGCCGCCGGATGACCGCTCGCCGCCGGGCCATTCGGGCCACGCCGATCGCCAGGGTGATGGTGACCGCGGCCGGCAGTCCCTCGGGGATCGCCCCCACGGCGAGCGCGACGGCCGCGGTGAAGGTCTGCACCGCGTCCTGTTGGCGCAGCAGCCCGAGAGCGAAGGTGGCGGCGGCCAGCGCGAGGATGCCGACGGTCAGCATCTTGCTGAACCAGGCGAGTTTGGCGGTCAGGGGTGTCTCGAGAACCTCTGCGGCGCCCACCAATCGGTGAATCTCGCCGATCTCGGTCTCAGATCCGGTGGCCACCACGATCCCGGCCGCCGATCCTGCGGTCACCAACGTTCCGGAGTAGGCCATGTTGCTTCGGTCGGCCACCGGGGTGTTCTCCGGCAGCACCACCTCGGTCTTGTCGACCGGTGCCGACTCGCCGGTCAGCGCGGATTCGTCGACGCGCAGTTCGCTTTCCCGGACCAGCCGGATGTCGGCGGGAACCTTGTCCCCGGCCTCGAACAGCACCAGGTCACCGGGCACCAGTCGATCCGAGCCGATGGTGTGCTCCCTGCCCTCGCGGATCACCCTGGCATCGGTGTGCACCATCGAGCGCAGGCTCTGCAGGGCGGTTTCGGCCTTGGACTCCTGGACGAACCCGACGATCGCGTTGACCACCACGACGGCGAAGATGACCGTGGAGTCGACGTACTCGCCCAGCGCGGCGGTCACCGCGCCGGCCACCAGCAGCACATAGATCAGCGGGTGGTGGAACTGGCGCAGGATGCGCATCAGCAGGCCCGACCCGCGGGGTGCGGGCAAGGTGTTGGGCCCGAACTGCGCCAGGCGTTCGTCGGCGACCTCGCCGGTCAGGCCCCGATGCGGGTCGGTCTGCAGGAGCAGGACCACCTCGTGGGCGGGCAGGCCGTGGTGGGAGTTGGCCGCGACCGTGCCGGGTACCGACATCACCGCTGGGCCGGGCGCGGCTCGACCGGTTCGACGACGAGCACCGGAACCGCCGAATGGGTGACGAGATCGCTGGAGACACTGCCCAACACGTGCCGCGACAGCCCGCGTCCGCGACGCCCCACGACCACGATGTCGATGCTGTGCTTCTCGGCGAACTCACGCAGCGCCGGTCCCGGCGCGCCGGCGAGCACCTCGGTGTGCACCCCTCCGCTGATGTCGACCCCGGCCGCGGCGGCATCCAGCCGGCCCTCGGCCGCGGTCATCTCGACGCGCTTCTCGTCCTCGGCCGCCTCATAGCGCACCACCTCCGCCAGGACCAGCAGGCTGCACTGCGGGCCCAGCGCACGCAGGGCGGTCGCGAGAGCCTGCTCGGCCTCGGGCGATCCGTCCAGTCCGATCAGCACCCGCGGACCCGCGCCCGGGAGTACCTCGACAGGGTTGGCCGACGGGCCGGACGACTCGGCGCGCGGACGGCGCCGGACCCGCTCGGTGGCGATGGGGACGAACAGGGGACCGAGTGGGACGGCGAGCAGAATCCAGAGAGGGTCGTAGCCGCGCCGCGCCATCCACACACCCGACAGCAGCCCGACCAGACCCCAGACCAGGGCCACCGTCAGGACAGTTGCTGTATTCACCACTCCACCGTCTCAGCTCCGGCCGGACGGCGCTAGGACCACACGATGACCCTCGGCAGGGTCTTTCGCCCCTACTGCCGGGACCGGCCTCAGTGCGGCCGGACGACGACCACCGGCACCTTCGCCGCCTGCACCACCGCGCTGCTGACCGAGCCCAGCAGGGTGCTCGCCACCGCGCCGTGGCCGTGGCTGCCCACCACCAGCAGCGCGGCGGACTCGGACTGCTCGACGAGCCGGCGCGCGGGCTGATCGACGACGACCATCCGCCGCACCGTCACATTCACGTACTTCTGCTTCCACTGCTGCAACTGGTCGGCCAGCTCACCGTCGACACTGCTGCGCACCTCTTCGAAGTCGAACCCGGGCATCTCGAACGCCCCGGGCGACCACCAGGCGTGCACCACGATCAGCTCCGCTGTGCGCCGGTGCGCCTCGGCGAAGGCGAAGGCGAGCGCCGGCTGCGACGCCGGTGAACCGTCGTAACCCACCACGACCGGGGCGTCGGTGGCCGGCGGCTCACCGTCGTCGGGGATCACCGCGACCGGGCCGTGGCCCCGGTGCACCAGGCCGGTGCTGACGCTGCCCAGGATGGCCCGGGCGAACGCCCCGCGGCCACGGGTCCCGACGACCACGAGGTCGGCCGTCTTCGAGCGCTCCACCAGTGCGGCGGTCGGCGTAGAGATGGCGAACTCGGTCGAGATCGGAACCGAGTCGCCGGTGCGTTCGCGGGCGATCTTGGCGGCGTCGTCGAGGATGTCGCGACCGATCTGGCGCTGGAAGTCCATGATGCCGGTGGGTACCGGTGCGATCGACCAGGTCCCGATGGGCAGGGTGGCGGCATAGACCGCGACCAGTGGCGCCCCGCGCAGCGCCGCCTCGCTGGCGGCCCATTCCAGTGCAACCTGTGAGGACGGTGAATCATCTACTCCGACAACGATGTCCGTACTCGGGGTCATCGGGCAGTCCTTTCGCGGGCGATGAATGTGACGAACCGGTCGTCCCGGCTTCTGCGCATGACTCTATGTCGTGACGGTATCGCCCTGTAGAGGCCTTCGACTCTCCGGACGGCGCCGGCCTCAGCCGACGAACACCGCGACGGCGGTGAAGTAGAACAGGATCGACAGGAGGTCCTGGACCACCGTGGCCAGCGGGCCGGAACCGAACGCCGGGTCCTTGCCCAGCCGGTGCAACAACCATGGCAGGCACAGCGCCACCACGGTGGCCACCGTGCTGGCGCCCACCACCGCCACCGCGACCGCAAGCGCGAGCGCCATGTTGCCGGTCATCGCCGCGACGACCGGCCACATCACCACGCCCAGCAGAATCCCCACCGACAGGCCGGTGAGTGCCTCGCGGCCGGTGATCCGGCGGATTCCCACCCCCACCGACAGACCCCGGATGGCCAGTGTCTCGGTTTGGGTGCCCACTGCGTCGGCCAGATAGACGATCCCCGGCACGAAGTAGGCGACGGCGAGGTCGGCGGACAGCTGGGCCTCGAACGCGCTCATCAGCACCGCGGACACCATGGCGCCGAGCAGCCCAAGTAACAACCAGGGCAGCCGATGCCACAGCCGCCGTCCGACCGACTCGACGCTCGTCGACCGCGCACTCTCGACGTCGCTGAGGAAGCCACCGAGGCGGGCCAGGTCCTCGTCGTGTTCGTGCAGCAGCACAGCCAGCAGCTGCTGAGCTGGGATCAGCCCGCGGAACCGGCCGTCGCCGTCGACCACCGACAGGCCGGGTTCGCCGCGCTGGACCGTCTGCCACGCCGCGTGTTCCTGGTCGGCGTCCGGTGCGACGACCGGGGGAGTGGCGTCCATGATGTCGCGCAGCCGCACGCCGTCGGCGGCGGCGAACAGCTGCTCGATGGTGGCCACCCCGACCAGGCGGTCACCGTCGAGCACCGCGACCGCGGCGGCGCTGTCGAACCGCCGTCCGCGCATCAGCGTGAGGGTGTCGTTGACCAGGTCGTCGGGGGCGGCGGTCGGAACCCGGGTCGAGGCGTGGTGCAGCGCGTCATCGGGCGAACCGAGCAGATCGGCCGCGGGTATGACCGTCGACGTCACGACGAACGGGCAACGATCACCGGCGTGCGGGCGGACTGTGCCACTGCGGTGCTGACGGATCCCAGCAGCATGCCGGCGAACCCGCCTCGCCCGTGACTGCCGACGACGACGAGCTGGGCGGACTCGGCCTGCTCGAGCAGCTGGTGGGCCGGACGGTCCCGGACGACCACGCGCCGCACCGTCACCTCGGGGTAGCGCTCCTGCCAGCCCGCCAGCCGCTCGGCCAGCAGCTCCTCGGCCCGTGGGCGCAACGTCATCCACTCCTCGTTGGGGTACGCATAGATCGTCGGGTCGCTCCACGCATGCACCGCGACCAACTCCACGCCGCGCCGGGAGGCCTCGTCGAACGCGACCGCCACGGCTGTCTCCGAGGCCGCCGAGCCGTCGATCCCGACCACGACGGGGGCCTGCTCGGACTGCATCTGTTCGTCGCCGGTCGTGTGCACCACCGCGACCGGGCAGTGGGCGTGGTGGATCAGCCCGGCGCTGACCGAGCCGAGCAGGACGCGTCCCACCCGGCCGAGCCCACGGCTGCCCACCACCAGCATCGTGGCGTCCTTGGACAGGTCGACCAGTGTCGACACCGCATTGCCTTCGGTGGTCTGCTCGCCGATGGTCAACGGGCCGACGTTGGCGGCGGCCTGCTCGGCGACCATCGTCGCCTGGCGCAGGACCTCGCGGCTGCGTTGCTGGGCGGCCGCCTGCAGGTCGTCGGAGATGGAGACCTCGTACCAGGTCCGGGCCTGCGAGTTGGGCAGTACATAGGCCAGCGTGAGTCCGACGTCGTGCATCACGGCTTCCCGCGCGGCCCATTCCACGGCCGACTCGGACTCGGGCGAACCGTCGACCCCGACCACTATCCCTCGATGTGACGTCATCTGAAACTCCAATCGACGCTGCGCCGTGGCGGCGGAGATGAATCGACCGTAGAGCGCAGGCGGGGCCCACACCGGAGGCCTATGTCATCGTCGGCCAGGGTCCAACGGCCCCTGTCGGGCGGCGGGCCGGTGCCTTAGCGTCGAACCGGGCTCGAGCAGTCGTACGCCGAGGAGGGCGATGGGCGGCGCGATGGGGTGGACACAGTGGTTGCCGGGGCTGGCCAACTTCCGCGGCTATCCGGGCTCGGCGCTGCGCGGCGACGTCGTCGGGGGCCTGACGGTGTCGGCCTACCTGGTGCCCCAGGCGCTGGCGTACGCCGCGCTGGCCGGCCTGAACCCGGTGGTCGGGCTGTGGGCGGCGTTGCCCCCGCTGCTGATCTACGCGATTCTCGGGTCCTCGCGCCAGCTGTCCATCGGGCCGGAGTCGACGACGGCGTTGATGACCGCGGCTGTACTGGCCTCGACCGTCGGGGCCGTGGACCCGGCCCGGTACGCCGCCTATGCGGCGACGCTGGCTCTGCTGGTCGGGGTGATCTGCCTCGTGGCCGGGTTGCTCAGGCTGGGGTTTCTGGCGAACCTGCTCTCGCGCCCGGTGCTGGTGGGGTATCTGGCCGGGATCGCCGCCATGATGGTGGCCAGCCAGCTGGGCCGGCTGGCCGGGGTGCCTGTGTCCGGTGATTCGGTGGCCGCGCAGCTGCGGGCGTTTCTCGGCGAGATTTCCCGGTTCCACTGGCCCACGGTGCTTCTCAGCGCCGCGGTGCTGATGTTGATCGTGGGGCTGGATCGCCGGGCACCGCGGTGGCCGGGCCCGCTGATCGGGGTGCTCGCCGCCACCGCCGTGGTCGCCGTGTTCGCGTGGCACGGCGTCGCGGTGGTCGGCCCGATACCGTCCGGGCTGCCGGTTCCCGACTGGCCGGTGGTGTCGGGTGCGGCGGTCCGCGATCTGATCGGGCCGGCGATGGGCATCGCCGTCGTCGCGTTCTCCGACAACGTGCTGACCGCGCGGGCCTTCGCCTCGCGGCACGGTGACGACATCGACCCCCATGCCGAGCTGCGTGCGCTGGGGATCTGCAATCTGGTGGCCGGGGTCTTCCGCGGCTTCCCGATCAGTTCGAGTGGCAGCCGCACCGCTCTCGCCGACACCGCCGGAGCGCGCAGCCAGCTGTACTCGCTGGTGGTGGTCGTCGTGGTGGCCGCCGCGCTGCTGCTCGGGGGTGGCGTCATGGCCGGCATCCCCGCTGCCGCCCTGGGAGCCCTGGTGGTCTTCGCGGCGTCGAAGCTGGTCGATGTGGGCGAGTTCCGCCGGTTGGCCCGGTTTCGCCGCAGCGAGTTGCTGATCGCGCTGGCGACCACCGCCGCGGTGATCGTGTTCGGGGTGCTCTACGGCGTGCTGGTCGCGATCGGGCTGTCGGTCGCCGACCTGCTGCGCCGGCTGGCCCACGCCCACGACAGCGTGCAGGGGCTGGTGCCCGGGCTGGCCGGCATGCACGACGTCGACGACTATCCCGGAGCGACGGTCGTCCCCGGGTTGCTGGTCTACCGCTACGACGCACCGCTGTTCTTCGCCAACGCCGTCGACTTCCGCCGCCGGGCGCTGGCCGCGCTGGACGAGTCGGCCGGGCCGGTGCACTGGTTCGTGCTCAACGCCGAGTCCAACGTGGAGGTCGACCTGACCGCGCTGGACGCGCTGGAGCAACTGCGCAGGGACTGCGGGCGCCGCGGTGTCGTCTTCGCGATGGCCAGGGTGAAACAGGACCTGCGCGACGCGCTGGCCGCGGCGGGACTGCTCGACCGGATCGGCCCGGACCGCATCTTCATGACGTTGCCGACCGCGGTCGCGGCCTACCGAAGTGCTCACCCCGACGCCGGCGGCTGAGCCGCTGATCAGACGGGCCCCTGCGGGACCCCCGTGCGCAGATTTTGGGCCTGGCCAGCTTGGGAGTAACATGGATCAACGGTGCGGCTACCGCGCCGACTTCTTTGCGTGCCCTGTCCGGAATTCCTGGGAATTCCCCAGATCCAGCTCACGTTGTCAAGTCGGACCGAAGGCTGTGCTGACCAGGCTGACCAAGCCGAGCAGGCCAACAAGCCGATACGAAACGAAAGCAAGGATCGCTACAGAGTATGGCCAAGAAAGACGGTGCCATAGAGGTCGAGGGTCGCGTCGTCGAACCCCTGCCCAATGCGATGTTCCGCATTGAGCTGGAGAACGGACACAAGGTCCTCGCCCACATCAGCGGCAAGATGCGGCAGCACTACATCCGCATCCTTCCCGAGGATCGCGTCGTGGTGGAGCTCTCTCCATACGACCTGTCCCGGGGCCGCATCGTGTACCGCTACAAGTAACACCCCCCAGAACTACGACACGAAGGATCGACGACAGCCGTGAAGGTGAACCCGAGCGTCAAGCCGATCTGCGACAAGTGCAGGGTGATCCGCCGGCATGGGCGGGTCATGGTGATCTGCTCCGATCCCCGCCACAAGCAGCGGCAAGGATGAGCGCTTGCGCGATGACCAGACAACTGGGCTAGTCGCAAGCAGCAGCAGTACCCACAACTGAATGCAGAAATCCCAGCACCACTGAGGGCATACGGCCTTCGATCACGTCCGGCACGGAGGCCGGACCCCGGGCAGGCCCGGGAACGGACTGGGACGAGACCTCCGCAGAAACACGAGGAATGGCATATGGCCCGTCTCATGGGCGTTGACCTCCCGCGCGACAAGCGCATGGAGATCGCACTGACATACATCTACGGCGTCGGCCGTACCCGGTCCCAGGAAATCCTGGACGCCACCGGCATCAGCCGGGAGTTGCGCACCAAGGACCTCACCGACGACCAGGTCACGCAGCTGCGCGACTACATCGAGGGCAACCTCAAGGTGGAGGGTGATCTGCGCCGCGAGGTGCAGGCCGACATCCGACGCAAGATCGAGATCGGCTGCTACCAGGGTCTGCGGCATCGTCGCGGTCTGCCCGTGCGCGGCCAGCGGACCAAGACCAACGCGCGCACCCGCAAGGGCCCCAAGCGCACCATCGCCGGCAAGAAGAAGGCCAGGTAATCCACGATGCCACCAGCAAAGAAGGGCACCGCGGCTTCTGCATCGAAGCGCGGCAAGACCACCCGTCGCCGGGAAAAGAAGAACGTCCCGCACGGCGCCGCCCACATCAAGAGCACCTTCAACAACACGATCGTGACGATCACCGATCCGCAGGGCAACGTCATCGCCTGGGCGTCGTCGGGACACGTCGGCTTCAAGGGGTCGCGTAAGTCGACGCCGTTCGCCGCGCAGTTGGCCGCCGAGAACGCCGCGCGCAAGGCGCAGGAGCACGGCGTGAAGAAGGTCGACGTCTTCGTCAAGGGTCCGGGTTCGGGCCGCGAGACCGCGATCCGTTCGTTGCAGGCCGCCGGCCTCGAGGTCGGCGCCATTTCCGACGTCACCCCGCAGCCGCACAACGGCTGCCGCCCGCCCAAGCGGCGCCGGGTTTAGGAAGTAGGGGAGAAAAAGACTCATGGCTCGTTACACCGGACCCGTCACCCGCAAGTCGCGCCGCCTGGGCGTCGACCTCGTCGGTGGGGATCAGTCCTTCGAGAAGCGCCCCTACCCGCCCGGCCAGCACGGCCGCGCGCGGATCAAGGAGAGCGAATACCGCCAGCAGCTGCAGGAGAAGCAGAAGGCCCGCTTCACCTACGGCGTTATGGAGAAGCAGTTCCGCCGCTACTACGACGAGGCCAACCGGCTGCCCGGCAAGACCGGTGACAACCTGCTGCGCATCCTGGAGAGCCGGCTGGACAACGTCGTGTACCGCGCCGGCCTGGCCCGCACCCGACGGATGGCGCGCCAGCTGGTCAGCCACGGCCATTTCACCGTCAACGGCGTGAAGGTCGACGTCCCCAGCTACCGGGTGTCGCAGTACGACATCATCGACGTCAAGGACAAGTCGATCAACACCCTGCCCTTCGAGGTCGCCCGCCAGACCGCCGGCGAACGCCCGATCCCGGGCTGGCTGCAGGTCGTCGGTGAGCGTCAGCGCATCCTCGTGCACCAGCTGCCCGAGCGCGCACAGATCGACATCCCGCTCACCGAGCAGCTGATCGTCGAGCTCTACTCGAAGTAGAAACGTTCGCGAACCACCCGGTTCGCGGATTACCTAACGGCATCAAATAGCGGTTGCCGAGAAGGAGAAGAGAAACACCATGCTGATTTCTCAGCGCCCAACCCTGAGCGAAGAGGTCGTCGCCGAGAACCGCTCCCAGTTCGTCATCGAACCGCTGGAGCCCGGTTTCGGCTACACCCTGGGCAACTCGTTGCGGCGGACGCTGCTGTCGTCGATCCCCGGCGCGGCGGTGACCAGCATCCGCATCGACGGTGTGCTGCACGAGTTCACCACGGTCCCCGGGGTGAAGGAAGACGTCACCGACATCATCCTGAACCTCAAGAGCCTGGTGGTGTCCTCCGAGGAGGACGAGCCGGTCACCATGTACCTGCGCAAGCAGGGCCCGGGTGAGGTCACCGCGGGCGACATCGTGCCGCCGGCCGGTGTCACGGTGCACAACCCCGACATGCACATCGCCACGCTCAACGACAAGGGCAAGCTCGAGGTCGAGCTGGTCGTCGAGCGCGGTCGCGGCTACGTCCCGGCCGTGCAGAACAAGGCCTCCGGCGCCGAGATCGGCCGCATCCCGGTCGATTCCATCTACTCGCCGGTGCTCAAGGTCACCTACAAGGTGGAGGCCACCCGTGTCGAGCAGCGCACCGACTTCGACAAGCTGATCCTCGACGTCGAGACCAAGAACTCGATCAGCCCGCGCGACGCGCTGGCCTCCGCGGGTAAGACGCTCGTCGAATTGTTCGGTCTGGCACGCGAACTCAACACCGAGGCGGAGGGCATCGAGATCGGTCCGTCGCCCGCCGAGGCCGATCACATCGCGTCGTTCGCGCTGCCCATCGATGATCTCGATCTGACCGTGCGTTCGTACAACTGCCTCAAGCGCGAGGGTGTGCACACCGTCGGCGAGCTCGTCGCCCGCACGGAGTCCGACCTGCTGGACATCCGCAACTTCGGTCAGAAGTCCATCGACGAGGTGAAGATCAAGCTGCACCAGCTCGGTCTGTCGCTCAAGGACAGCCCGGCCAGCTTCGACCCGTCCGAGGTCGCCGGCTACGACGTGGCCACCGGCACCTGGAACAGCGATGCCGGCTATGACCTGGACGACAACCAGGACTATGCCGAAACTGAACAGCTCTAGGCGCGAAACCGAACGGCTCTGAGCCCAAACCGCTCTGGCTACAACAAGAACAACCGTCCCGGTCCTACCTGATACGGGGGCCGGCCCCATTTAGGAGACAGTCGCAATGCCCAAACCCACCAAGGGTCCTCGCCTCGGCGGGTCGTCCTCGCATCAGAAGGCGCTGCTGGCCAATCTGGCCACCTCGCTGTTCGAGCACGGCCGGATCAAGACCACCGAGCCGAAGGCGCGGGCGCTGCGGCCCTACGCGGAGAAGCTCATCACCCATGCCAAGAAGGGCACGCTGCACAACCGGCGTGAGGTGATGAAGAAGATCCGCGACAAGGACGTCGTGCACATCCTGTTCGCCGAGATCGGCCCGTTCTTCTCCGACCGCAACGGCGGCTACACCCGCATCGTCAAGGTCGAGAACCGCAAGGGCGACAACGCCCCGATGGCGGTCATCGAGCTGGTGCGGGAGAAGACGGTGACGTCCGAGGCCGATCGGGCCCGCCGGGTGGCTTCGTCCAAGCCGGCGGCTGCTGCGGCCGCGCCGGCCGACGAGGCCTCGGCCGAGGAGCAGACAGCTGCCGACGAGGCCGAGGAAGCCGACGAGGCTCTGGCCGACGCGCAGACCGCCGAGGCCGAGGAGGCTGTCGCCGAGGAGACGGCCGAGGCAGCCGACGAGGATGACAAGAAGTCCTAGCGACGACGCTGTGAACGAACCCGCCATCGACAACGGTGGCGGGTTCGTTTGTCTTTCCTCGCGTGCGGTCCGCCTGCGTCTCGACATCGCCTACGACGGAACGGACTTCGCCGGCTGGGCCAGCCAGGCCGGGCAGCGTACGGTGGCCGGGGCCATCGACGAGGCGCTGTCGACGGTGTTCCGCACGCCGGTGGTCACCCGGGCGGCCGGGCGCACCGACTCCGGGGTGCACGCCACCGGCCAGGTCGCCCATGTCGACGTTCCCGCCGAGGCGCTGCCCCACGCCTATCCGCGCTCCGCGCGGCCGGGAGAGGGTGAGTTCGACCCGCTGGTGCGCCGGCTGGCCAAGATGCTCGCCGAGGACGTTCGGGTGCGGGCGGTCTCGCGGGCCGCGCCCGGGTTCGATGCCCGGTTCTCGGCGCTGCGCCGGCACTACAGCTATCTGCTGACCACCGCCCGTCACGGCGTGGAGCCGCGGGAAGCCCGTTTCGTGACGCCGTGGCCGCGGCCGCTGGACGTCGAGGCGATGGCGGCCGCAGCCCGGGAACTGCTGGGGCTGCACGATTTCGCGGCGTTCTGCCGGCATCGTGACGGTGCCACCACGATCCGGCACCTGCAGCGCCTGCAGGTCACGACCGACGGGGACCGGATCACGGTCGGCGTCAGCGCCGATGCGTTCTGCTGGAACATGGTTCGTTCGCTGGTCGGGGCGCTGCTCGCGGTCGGGGAGGGCCGTCGCGACACCGCCTGGTGCACTGCGCTGCTCACCGCGACACGGCGTTCCAGCGACTTCGCCGCGGCGCCGGCGCGGGGCCTGACGCTGGTGGGTGTGGACTATCCGCCCGACGACGAGCTGATCGAGCGCAACCTGGTGACACGGGACCTGCGGTCGGCCGACGAGGTCGGTTGACCCCTCTCAGAGCCGGCCGGCGACGAAGTCGGCAGCCTGGTTGACCATGCCGGCGTTGATGTAGGCCGGGGCCAGATGAGCGGGCCAGTAGTCCTCCCAGTTCTCCGGGGAGGTCGGGTTGCAGATCGGATCGTCGCCGTGGCACAGCTCGATGATCCGTTCGCCGAGAGCGGGGTTGGTGAAACTCGCGATCGGGCCGACCCACTGGCTGCCGTTACCGAACAGCGCCACCGCGGCGATGTGCTGGTCGGCGCCCGGCGGCAGCGGGTGCTTGAACCCGAACCCGGCGATCGGTACCGCGACGACGACGTCGGTGACGGCCGCGCCCAACGAGTAGCCGCCGAGCACCAGCCGGGTGGCGGGGCAGTTGGCGACCATGTACTGGATGCGTTGGCTCATGTCGTTGGCGCCGATGTCGATCTCGGAGTCGGCGGGGTAGTTCACCGAATACAGGTCGATGTCCATCCCGGTCTTCTGGCGCAACGCGCTGATCAGCGCGTTGCCGATCTGCCCGGCGCCCGGTGGTTCGACGCGGCCGCGGGCGAAGATCAGCTCGGCCTGCGGGCACGCTTGGGCCGACGCGGCCGGGGCGAACACCGCGGCAGCCGGCAGCAGCATGGCGACAGCCAGGAACAGCGCCCGGCACCGCCGGGTCAGCGAAGCGCTCACCTGCCCGATACTAACGGCGGAGCCGAAACCCGGGTAGGTGGTCAGATGCGCCCCGCGGCGAACCCTGCGGCCGGGCCGATGAACTCCGGGGTCTCGTAGCGGGTGTGGGCGAACGGGTTGCGACCGTTCGAGCAGATCGGATCGCCGTCGGCGCACAGGTCGATCGCTTTGCCGGCGAAGGACCCGGCCGCCGACACCGGGTTTCCGAACTTGGTCGAGGGATTGCCGAAGACCGCGACGGCGGCGACGTTTCCGTTCAGGCTGCCGGCCAGCGGTGGGGCGGACCCGAGGTCGCCGATGCGGTTGCCCAGCGGCGGGACCCCGGCGAGCATGTCGACCACCGCGGCGCCCTGCGAGTAGCCGCCGAGCACGATGCGGGTTCCGGGGCACTGCTGGGCCATCGCGGCGATGTGGTTGGCGGCGTCGTTGGCCCCGTCGGCGGACTTGAGGAAGTCGTAGGTCGCGGCGTAGTTGACGCCGTAGGTGCCGACCGACCGACCGCCGAGCTGGGCGCGCAACGAGTCGGCGAGCGCCTGGCCCACCCGGCCGATGCCGGGCGGCTCGCTGGTGCCGCGGGCGAACACCACCTGGACGTCGGGGCAACCCTGCGCGGAGGCCGTCCCGGCGGGCGTGAAGATTGTGGCCGCCAGCGGGGCTACCGCGGCGGCGGCTGCCGCCAGGACGCGGCGGCCGAATCGGTCGGAAAGCACAAGATACGGTAACGCATGGCTGTGCGGTGACCGACCCGGCGAGCCCTCACACCCGGGCGGCGACGAACGACGCCGCCTGGTTGGTCAGCCCTGTGTTGACGTAGTTGCTGTGGGCCGGGATGCTGTCGCCGTCCGAGCAGATCGGGTCGCCGGCGTTGCACAGATCGATCGAGCGTGAACCCCAGATGGGGCTGACGGTCAGCGGCAGGCCCACCTTCGCCGTCGGGTTGCCGAACACCGCGATCGCGGCGATGAAGTCCGGGGCGTTCGGGGGCAGCGGGTTGTTGAAGCCCACCGCGGGGAACGGCACCGCGGCGATGACGTCGATGACCGCGGCGCCCTGGGAGTAGCCGCCGAGCACCAGCCGGGTGCCCGGGCAGTTGGCCATCATGAACTGGACCTGCCTGCTGGCGTCGTTGGCCCCGCCGGCGGCCTGCAGGAAGTCGAAGCTGGCCGGGTAGTTGACCGCGTAGGCGTTGACGGACCGGCCGCCGACCTTGCCGCGCAGCGAGTCGACGAAAGCCCCGCCGACCCGGCCCAGGCCGGGGGTGTCGTCGGTGCCGCGGGCGAAGATGACTTCGATGTCCGGGCAGCCCTGGGCCTGTGCGGGGGCGGCGGCTGGGCCGGCGACCAGCGTGGCAGCGGCGATGATCGCCGCTGCCAGCGTGGACAGTGTCCGGGTCAGGAGGCGGGTGGGGCGGGCGTCAAGATCAGGCGTCACCCTCCCGATGTTAGCCAGCCTTTCGAGTCGGTGCCCGAACTATCGGGACAGCTCGGCACTCGGGGCTTCCGGCCAGGTGACGGTGTGGTCGCCGATCTCTTCGCTGCGGTCGCCCTGGCGTGCCAGTGCGAGTCCGACCAGCACGATGGCGCCGCCGACGGCCTGGGTGGCGCTGATCGCCTCGCCCAGCAACAGCCACGCGAACAGCACGGCGAACATCACCTCGGACAGGCCCACCAGCGAGGCGAACCGGGGCCGCAGCTTGGCGATGCCGACGATGCCCAGCGTGTAGGCGATCGCGGTGGGGATCAGGCCGAGCGCGATGACGGGAACGACCCACGACGTGGTCACCCCGGCGATCACGGTGTCGTTGGCGGTGAAGGCCAGCGGCATCACGCCGGACAGGCCCAGCGCGGCTACGGCCGCGGCACCGACGATCAGGCCGCCGGCGGCCAGCGTGATCGGGTGCAGGCTGGCCTGACCGTCGGCACCCTGTGCCTGCGAGGTGTCCGACCAGAGGAAGTAGCACGCCGCGCAGACGGCGGCGGCCAGCCCGAACCCGACGCCGACGAGGTTGATGTCGGCGCCGGAGAATCCGTGCGGGCCGACGACCCCGAGGACGAGCATGATTCCGGCGACGGCGAGTGCGACCCCGCCGAGGGTCAGGTTGGTGGGCCGTCTGCGGGTGGTGGCCCACAACCAGCCGACCACCAGGATCGGGGCCAGATACTCGAGCAGCAGGGCGACTCCGACCGACAGGTGCGCGACGGCGTTGTAGTAGAACAGCTGTGCACCGGCGATCGGGACCAGCCCGTAGAGCACGACGGTGCGCGCGTGGGCGCGGGCCTCGGCGAGCCATCCCGGTCGCACGATGGAGGCGAAGACCGCCATGGCCAGCGCGCCGCCGGCAAGCCGGGCGGTCACTGCCGCGGTCGGGCTCCAGCCGGCCTCCATCAGTGATTTGGCGAACGGTCCGGAGGATCCGAAGGCGAACGCCGAGCCGATGGCGAAAAGTAGGCCCAACTGGAACTGGCGTGCGTGGCCGGCCGCAGCCGACGGCGTCGTTGCGGGGTGCGTGATCTTGGTAGCCATGGTTCCACCTCCAGAGAAAGGCCAGAGAGCGCGAGAGCGGGGATGTAAGGAGTAAAATGAACTTTGATCGTGACAGTACAGCCGGAGGAGGTCATGAGTCAAATGCTTTTCAATCATGACACCGACCTCACGCTGAAGGCCGTGAGTGTGCTCATCAACACCAACCGGGTCGACGGCGAACGCCTCGGTGACCTGGGCGAACTCGACGAGTATCTGGACACCTTCGGCTGGACCGGCCGCCGGGACCACGACGCCGCCGAACTGTCGGCAGTTCAGGCGCTCCGCGACCGCCTGGGGCGG
Source organism: Mycobacterium sp. ABE4_509 (assembly GCF_056160785.1). NCBI lineage: Bacteria > Bacillati > Actinomycetota > Actinomycetes > Mycobacteriales > Mycobacteriaceae > Mycobacterium > Mycobacterium sp. ABE4_509. The sequence continues at coordinate 26,987 of NZ_JBSWXU010000062.1, forward strand.
ATCTGGGACAACGCAGACGACGAGGCCCGCGCGGTCGGCCAGGTCAACGCACTGCTGTCGGACACCCGCGCCGCGCCCTGGCTGACCCGCCACCCCGAGATGCCCGAATGGCATCTGCACCTGGCCTCGATCCACGACCCGCTGTGGCAGCGGATGGGTGCCGAGATGGCGATGGCGCTGGCCGACGTGATCCGCTCCGGGGAGTTGCGCCGGCTCAAGGTGTGCGCGGCCCCCGACTGTGCGGCGGTGCTGGTCGACCTGTCGCGCAACCGCTCCGGAAAGTTCTGCGACACCGGCAACTGCGGCAACCGCCAGCACGTCGCCGCCTACCGGGAGCGCCGCTCCAACAAGTGATCCGGGCCCCTCCGGCACGCCGTTAGGCTCAGCGTGGAGGGATTGATGGCACGCCAACCGATGACGCGCCTGCAGGTCAGCGGGCATCGGTTCGTGGTGCGCCGGATGGAACACGCGTTGGTTCGCGGTGACCCCCGGATGCTCGACGATCCGCTTCGTGGCCAGTCGATCTCGCTGGTCGTCGGCGCTGCCCTGGCGGCCGTGGCCGTGGCACTCGGCGCGCTGCTGGCGGTGGTCCGGCCCGCCGGTGGAATCGGTGACGCTCAGGTCGTGATCGTCGAGGGCTCGGGCGCGATGTACGTCCGGATCGGCGAGCGGATGCACCCTGTCCTCAACCTCGCCTCTGCGCGGCTGATCGCCGGGGCGCCGGCTGAGCCCCGGAGCGTGGCCCCGCAGGCTCTCGCGCACGTCCAGCGCGGACCGCTGGTGGGGATACCCGGAGCGCCACAGCAGATTTCACCCCCGCTGACCGTCGAGGAGTCCAGCTGGACGGTCTGTGACGACACTCGTTCGGGCACCACGGCGATCGCCGGCCCGATCGCCGACGCGATGGTGGCCGACGGGCTCACTCTGCTGGTCACCCCGCGAGGCGGGAGCGCGGCCATCACCTATCTGATCTCGGACTCCCGACGCGCCCGGGTGGACCTGCGCCATCCCGCGGTGGCTCGCGCGCTGAGACTCGAAGGCGTTGCACCACAGCCGGTGTCACCGGTTCTACTGGCGGCCGTCCCGGAAGCGCCGGCCATCGTGCCGCCGCGTATCCCGGCTGGGCCGTCGGTGCTGCCCGGCTTTGCCGCCGGCACGGTCGTGCAGGTGCCGGGCGGGGAGGCCGGACTGTTCGTGCTGCTTGCCGACGGTGTGCAACGCATCGGCGAGGTCACCGCCGACCTCATCCGCTACACCGACGCCCGGGCCGGTGCAGACATCCCGGCCGTGCGCGCCGACCGGATCGGGGTACTGCCGGTCGTCGACACGCTGCCGGTGACCACCTTCCCGCAGCGGCCCGGCGTCACCGCCCAACCTGTGGTCTGCGCACAGTGGGACCCGGCCGCAGGGCGCACCGCCGTGCTCGCCGGCAC
>NZ_JBSWXU010000063.1:0-28249 GCF_056160785.1 Mycobacterium sp. ABE4_509
CCACCACCCCGGCGCCCTCACCGCGGCCGTAGCCGTCGGCCGCGGCGTCGAAGGTCTTGCAGCGCCCGTCGGGGGCGGTGGCACCGGCGACGTCGAGCACCCGGGTCAGCCCGGGACCGATCAGCGCGCTCACCCCGCCGGCCAGGGCCAGCGACGTCTCACCGTCGCGCAGCAGCTGACAGGCCTGGTGCACCGCGACGAGGGAGGCCGCGCACGCGGCGTCCAGCGCCACGCTGGGCCCACGCAGATCCAGCAGATGCGACACCCGGTTGGCCACCCCGCACAGCGAGGTCCCGATGCCCGTCCACGCCTCGATGCCGGTGAGATCCTCCATGATCAACTTGCCGTAGTCGTCGGAGTTGACGCCCATCAGCACGGCGGTGTCGCTGCCGGCGAGCGAGCGCGGCCCGATGCCCGCGTGTTCCAGCGCCTCCCACGACACCTCCAGCGCGAGGCGCTGCTGGGGATCCATCAACTCTGCTTCGCGTGGCGACACCCCGAAGAATTCGGCGTCGAAACCGGCGATGTCGTCGAGGAAGGTGCCCCAGGGCGTCGTCTCGGCCAGCACCGCGCCGTTGCGCGGATCCCGGCGCAGGTAGGGCTCCCACCGTTCGGCCGGGACCCGGCGCACCGCGCTGCCGCCGGCCAGCAGGAACGACCAGAAGTCGGCCGGGGTGGTGATGTCGCCGGCGAGGCGGCACCCGATACCGACGATCGCGATGGGGGCGGGTGCCGGATCGGGTGGGGTGCCGGTCAGTTCCACGTCGGCGATACCGGCGTTACCCGGACCATCCAGACAGCGCAGGTGTGGATAGCCTCTCCTAAGTCACGTGTCGGCATGCCAGACATCCTGGCACAACGACCGCGCCCGCAGCGCACTACCTGGGCGGCTGGGCCCCCGCATCACCGGGATCGACCTCCACCGCATAGGACGTGATCGCCGTGATCTGCTCACCGGCGAACTCGTAGATGGCGCAGCTGGCCACCGCGGTCACCCCGTCCGGGCGCACGTAACGCACGACGGTGTCGACGGCGACGACGTCGGAGCCGACGGCGGTCACGCAGCGGTCGAACTCGCGCCGGGTGTCCTCGAGACCTTCGGCGGTCTCCCGGCAGGTGCGGGCCACCGCGTCGGCACCCTCGAGCACCATGTAGCCGACGATCGTCCACTTCACGTCCTTGGCCAGATGGCCCAGCGCTCCGTCGAAGCGATGCTCGGAGAACGCGAGGGCGACGGCGCCGGGATCGAAAGCCATGCGCACGACCGTAGCGTCCCGGGGCGTCGACACGGTAAGAGTGGACAGATGGAATTGACGGGTGTTGGTCTGTGGAGTTCGCAGTTGCGGTACGGCAATCCGGCCGAGGCGGCCGAGGCGGCCACCGAGCTCGACGAACTCGGGTTCGCGGCACTGTGGATTCCCGACGTGGGCGGACCGGTCCTCGATTCGGTCGACAACCTGCTCTCCGCCACCCGCAAGACGGTGATCGCCACCGGCATCCTGAACCTCTGGATGCACGAGCCCGCCGACGTGGCCGCCCGCTACGCCGAGCTCACCGCGGCGCACGGCGAGCGGTTCCTGCTCGGCATCGGGGTCAGCCACGCCCCGCTGATCGACGCGAACGAACCCGGCCGGTACCGCAAGCCGCTGGCCGCCACCAAGGCCTTCCTCGACGGGATCGACGCCGCCACGCAACCGGTTCCGCCCGCCAACCGGGTGCTCGCCGCGCTCGGACCCAAGATGCTGCAGCTGTCGGCGACGCGGGCCCGCGGCGCGCACCCGTACCTGACCACCCCCGCGCACACCCGCGAGGCCCGCGAGGTGCTGGGCGCCGGACCGCTGCTGCTGCCCGAGCAGACCGTGCTGCTCGCGCAGAGCCGCGAGGAGGCACGCCCCGTCGGCACTCAGTGGCTGGCGTCGTACCTCGCTCTGCCCAACTACCGCAACAACCTGCTGCGGCTGGGCTTCACCGAGCAGGACGTCACCGACGTCAGCGATCGACTGTTCGACGCGCTGATCGCCTGGGGCGACGAGCAGGTGATCAAGGACCGGGTCGGCGAGCATCTTTCCGCCGGCGCCGACCATGTCTGCGTGCAGGTGCTCACCGCCGATCCGCGGGAGTTCCCGCGGGAGCAGTGGCGCCGGCTGGCCACCGCGCTGTTGTGAGGGCGGTCAGTCCAGCAGCGAGCGCACCACGCCGTCGGCGAGCAGCCTGCCGCGGTCGGTGAGCACCAGGCGGTCGGCCTCGGCGCGCAGCAGCCCGTCGCCGATCGCGATCTCGGCCCGGGCCCGCTCGTCGGGCGCGAGCACCGCGATCGGCAGCCCGGCGCGCAATCGGATCCGCAGCATCACCTCCTCGACGTGCGCGGTGGACTCGTCGAGTGTCTCGAAGTCCGCCACCGGCAGCGCGTCGTTGCCGAGCGTGGTCGCATAGCCGTTGGGGTGCTTCACATTCCACCACCGGGTGGCGCCGACGAAACTGTGCGCCCCAGGGCCCGCGCCCCACCACCGGCCCCCGTCCCAGTAACCGATGTTGTGCCGGCACTCGGCGCCGGGCCGCGACCAGTTGGACACCTCGTACCAACCGAAGCCCGCCTCGCTCAGCCTGTTGTCGAGCAACTCGTAGCGGTGGGCGAGCACGTCGTCGTCGGGGGCGCCGATCTGACCGCTGCGCACCCGCCGGGCCAGTGCCGTGCCGTCTTCGACGACCAGCGCGTAGGCCGACACATGGTCGACCCCGGCCGCGATCGCGTCGTCGGCCGACCGCAGCAGATCGTCGTCGGTCTCCCCGGGAGTGCCGTAGATCAGGTCGAGGTTGACGTGTTCGAAGCCCGCTCCCGCCGCTTCGCGGGCGGCCTCGAGTGCCCGGCCCGGCGAATGCACCCGGTCCAGCGCCGCCAGCACGTGTGCCGCGGTGGACTGCATGCCCAGCGACACCCGGGTGTACCCGGCCGCACGCAGCTCGGCGAAGAACCCCGGAGACGTCGACTCGGGGTTGGCCTCGGTGGTCACCTCGGCATCCGGGGCCAACCCGAAGTTCTCCGCGACGGCGTCGAGGACGGCGGCCAGCCCTGCGGCACCGAGCAGTGACGGTGTGCCGCCGCCGACGAACACCGTGTTCACCGGCGGTGTGGCACCCAGGTGTCGCGCACCGAGGCGCAGTTCGGTGCGCAGGGCGGCCAGCCAGCCCTCGGGATTGGCACCCCCCAGTTCGCTCGGCGTGTAGGTGTTGAAGTCGCAGTATCCGCACCGGGTCGCGCAGAAGGGCACGTGGACGTAGACGCCGAACGGCGGCGCCGCAACCGCCAGTCGGGGCAGTCCGCCACCGCCGGCCGACTCCGCGTGCGTGCTCACGTTCCCAAGTGTTCCAGCCGCCCGGTTGGGGCATTCAGGCACTTCGTGGCACAATCGAACACGTGACTGCCCACAGCTTCCCTCGCCGGGTCTCGCTGGTCGTGCGCCGTCACGTCGACTTCAAGCGCGTCTGTAGCTGTCGCTGTCTTTCTTGATCGCCGGATCACGGACAACCCAGCCTCTTTTTTTGACCTCTCAGCTGGCCGCCGGATCTGCGCCGCCGGACAGCCCCCGGTGGAATGGCGCGATCTGAACGCCGGCTCCGACCAGGAGCCCCATGACCACCACAGAGAACAAGGCCAAGCCAGCCAAGCCCGCCAAGCGCCCCCGTGGTGAGGGCCAGTGGGCGCTCGGCTACCGCGAGCCGCTCAACGCCAACGAGCAGTCCAAGAAGGACGACAACCCGCTCAACGTGCGGTCCCGCATCGAGAACATCTACGCCAAGGGTGGCTTCGACAGCATCGACAAGGGCGACCTGCGCGGACGTTTCCGCTGGTGGGGCCTCTACACCCAGCGCGAGCAGGGCTACGACGGCACCTGGACCGGCGACGAGAACATCGACGTCCTGGAAGCCAAGTACTTCATGTTGCGGGTGCGCAGCGACGGCGGCGCGCTGAGCGCGGCGGCACTGCGCACGCTGGGTGAGATCTCGACTGAGTTCGCGCGCGACACCGCCGACATCTCCGACCGGCAGAACATCCAGTACCACTGGATCCAGGTCGAGGACATGCCCGAGATCTGGAAGCGGCTCGACGCGGTGGGCCTGCAGACGACCGAGGCCTGCGGGGACTGCCCCCGCATCGTGCTCGGGTCCCCGCTGGCCGGCGAGTCCCTCGACGAGGTGATCGACGGCACCCCCGCGATCAACGAGATCGTGCGCCGCTACATCGGCAAGCCCGAGTACTCGAACCTGCCACGCAAGTTCAAGACGGCGATCTCGGGCCTGCAGGACGTGGTGCACGAGGTCAACGACGTCGCCTTCATCGGCGTCGAGCATCCCGAGCACGGGCCCGGGTTCGATCTGTGGGTCGGCGGCGGCCTGTCGACGAATCCGATGCTCGGGCAGCGGGTCGGCGCCTGGGTGCCGCTCGACGAGGTGCCCGACGTGTGGGAGGCCGTGGTCAGCGCGTTCCGCGACTACGGCTACCGCCGGCTGCGCTCCAAGGCGCGGCTGAAGTTCCTGATCAAGGACTGGGGCGTCGAGCGTTTCAGGGAAGTCCTCGAACAGGAATACCTCAAACGCCCGCTGATCGACGGCCCGGCACCGGACCCGGTGGTGCGCCCGATCGACCACGTCGGCGTGCAGCGACTCCGCAACGGGCTCAACGCAGTCGGTGTGGCGCCGATCGCCGGGCGGGTGTCGGGCACGATCCTGAGCAAGGTCGCCGACCTGGCCGAGGCCGCGGGCAGTGACCGCATCCGGTTCACGCCGTACCAGAAGCTGATCATCCTCGACGTCCCCGACGACAAGCTCGACGAGCTGCGCGCCGGACTCGACGCACTGGGCCTGCCGTCCACCCCGTCGCACTGGCGCCGCAACCTGATGGCCTGCACCGGCATCGAGTTCTGCAAGCTCTCCTTCGCCGAGACGCGCAAGCGGTCGCAGACGCTGGTGCCCGAGCTCGAACAGCGCCTCGAAGACCTCAACAACGAACTCGACGTTCCGGTCACGGTCAACATCAACGGCTGCCCCAACTCGTGCGCCCGCATCCAGGTCGCCGACATCGGGTTCAAGGGCCAGATGGTCGACGACGGCGACGGGCCCGAGGAGGGCTTCCAGGTCCATCTGGGCGGCAGCCTGGGCCTGGACAGCGGGTTCGGGCGCAAGCTGCGTCAGCACAAGGTGACGTCCAGCGAGCTCGGCGACTACATCGAGCGTGTCGTGCGCAACTTCGTGAAACAACGCGAGCACGGCGAGCGTTTCGCCACCTGGGCACTACGAGCAGACGACGCGGATCTCCGATGAGCGCTCGCGCGAAGAGCGAAGAACTGGCGATGAGCGCTCGCGCGAAGAGCGAAGAACTGGCGATGAGCGCTCGCGCGGAGAGCGAAGAACTGGCGATGAGCGCTCGCGCGAAGAGCAGAAGATGAGGTGATGGTGAAGTGACTGTGATTGCACGCGACGACACGGATCTGCAGGAGCTCGCCGAGCGCGGCGCGGCCGAGCTGGGGCCCGACGCGACGGCCGAGGATCTGTTGCGCTGGACCGACGAGCACTTCGACGGCACCTACATCGTGGCGTCGAACATGCAGGACGCGGTGCTGGTCGACCTGGCCGCCAAGATGCGCCCCGGGGTCGATGTGCTGTTCCTCGACACCGGCTACCACTTCGCCGAGACCATCGGCACCCGGGACGCCGTCGAGTCGGTCTACGACATCAACGTCGTCAACGTCCGCCCGGAACACACGGTCGCCGAGCAGGACGCCCTGCACGGCAAGAACCTGTTCGAGCGCCAGCCCAACGAGTGCTGCCGGATGCGCAAGGTCGAGCCGCTGTCCAAGGCGCTGGCGGGCTACTCGGCGTGGGTGACCGGTATCCGCCGGGTGGAGGCGCCGACCCGCGCCAACGCGCCGTTGATCAGCTGGGACGCCGCGTTCGGCCTGGTGAAGATCAACCCGTTGGCAGCCTGGACCGACGAGCAGATGCAGGACTACATCGACTCCCATGGCGTGCTGGTCAACCCGCTCGTCGACGACGGATATCCGTCGATCGGCTGCGCTCCCTGCACCAGCAAGCCTGCGCTGGGCGCCGATCCGCGCAGCGGCCGCTGGGCCGGCCAGACCAAGACCGAGTGCGGGCTGCACGCCTCTTGAGTGGCCCCACGCTGGTGCTGACCGCACACGGCAGCGCCGATCCGCGGTCGGCGGCCACGGTGCGCGCCGTCGCGGACACCGTCCGCCGGCTGCGGCCGGGCCTGGACACGCGGGTCGCCTTCTGTGAGCAGAACGCGCCGAACCTGCGCGACGTGCTGACCGCTGTCGGAGCCCGCCGTCCGGTGGTCGTTCCGCTGCTTCTCGCCGACGCCTACCACGCCCGCGTCGACATCCCGGCGATGATCGCCGAGTCCGGTGCCGACGTGCGCCAGGCCGGCGTGCTCGGCGAGGACGAGCGGCTCATCCACGTGTTGCGGCAGCGCCTCGAACACGCGGGGGTCTCCCGCCTCGACCCCCGCGTCGGGGTGCTGGTGACCGCGGTGGGATCCTCGCGCGCCCAGGCCAACACACGTACCGCCCAGGTTGCCCGCGAGCTGACCCTGACGACCCGGTGGACCGCGACGACGGCGTTCGCCACCGGTCCGCAGCCCACCCTGGCCGACGCGGCCGAGTCGCTGCGGTCGGCCGGCGCCGCACGGTTGGTGATCGCGCCGTGGTTTCTGGCGCACGGCCGCATCACCGACCGGGTCGCCGATTTCGCCCGCTCTGCGGGCATCCCGATGTCGGCGCCGCTGGGCGCGCATCGCCAGGTGGCCGAGACGGTGCTGGACCGTTTCGACGGTGTGACCGCCGCGCGCGCGGCCGCCTAGCTGTCGTGACCCGGGAGGTTGTTGACGGCGTGCCTGCTTGAAAGTGGGAGGACCTCCTGACGGAGTGGATGTGTCTGGCATTCACCCGTAGGAGGTCCTCGTGTCCCACGCTAACGCCCGTACCAACCTGTTCGCTCGTCGCCTGATCGTGGAGCGTGTCGCCGCTGGCTGGCCACCCGCTCAGGTCGCCGAACAGCTCGGTATCTCCCGTGCGACGGTCTACAAGTGGCTGCGCCGCTACGACGAAGGCGGCGATGCGGCCCTGGCCGACCGGTCCTCGCGACCGATCCGGACGCCGGCGCGCACCAGCGCCAAAGTGGAGCACACAGTGCTCGCAGCCCGGCGCCGCCGCAAGTGCGGTGCTGTCGTGCTGGCTGCCGAGCTCGGCCTGAACCCGTCGACCGTCGGACGGATCCTGGCCCGCCACCAGGTGCCGCACCTGGCAGCGATCGACCCGATCACCGGCGAGCCGGTGCGCACCTCGCGCCGCAGCTCCAACCGCTACGAACACCGCACCCCAGGCTCGCTGGTCCACGTCGATGTCAAAAAGCTCGGACGCATCCCCACCGGCGGCGGATGGCGTCTGCACGGACGTGACGCTGCGGTCTCAGTGGCCAACCGCCACAAGAAGACCCGCATCGGCTACGACTACGTCCACACCGCCATCGATGACCACACCAGGCTGGCCTACACCGAAGTCCTGCCCGATGAAAAGGACCTGACCTGCGCAGAATTTCTGCATCGGGCGTTGGTCTGGTTCGCCGCGCACGGCGTGCGCGTGCGACGGCTGCTGACCGATAACGCGTTGGTCTACCGGCAGGGCACCAACTGGGGTTGGGTGTGCACCGCCTGGCAGCTCAAACGACGGTTCACCAAGCCCGGCTGCCCCTGGACCAACGGCAAAGCAGAACGCTTCAACCGGACTCTGCTCAACGAATGGGCATACGCCCGACCGTGGACATCCAACAGCCTGCGCACGCGAGGCCTTGACCGATTCCTCCGCCGATACAACACTCGACGAGGCCACTCCGCCCTCGGCGGAAAACCACCCATCAGCCGGCTCGCCGCCTGACAACAACGTCTCAGGTACCGACACCTAGCCCCCCGCCGACACAGCGACGCAACTCACAGCCACCGCATCCTTGACCACATACCCATGGGGGTATAGATTGAGCTTTGTTCGAGAGATACCCCACTGGGTATAAGGGAAGGCTGAGCTCATGAAATTCATCCAGTACTACCTGGACTGCCTGTCGCACGCGTCGTACCTGATCGCCGACGAGGACTCCAAGCGCGCCGTGGTGGTCGATCCGCAACGCGACGTGGCCGAATACCTGGCCGACGCCGAGGAATTCGGCCTGACCATCGACCTCGTCATCGAGACCCACTTCCACGCCGACTTCCTGTCCGGCCACCTGGAACTTGCCGACGCGACCGGCGCCGCCATCGTGTACTCCTCGGTCGCCAAGCCGGAGTTCGAGTTCATGGCCGTCGAGGACGGCCAGCGCTACTCGCTGGGCGGACCCGACGGGGTCACCCTGGAATTCCGCCACACCCCCGGCCACACCCCCGAGTCGATGAGCATCGTCGTCTACGAACACGGCAGCGACACCGTGCCCTACGGGGTGATGACCGGTGACACCCTGTTCATCGGCGACGTCGGACGCCCCGACCTGCTGGCCTCGATCGGCTTCAGCCGCGACGAGCTGGCCGACATGCTCTACGACTCGCTGCACGACAAGCTGATGCCGCTGCCCGACGCAACCCGCGTCTACCCGGCCCACGGCGCCGGCTCGGCCTGCGGCAAGAACCTGTCGACCGACCTGTGGTCGACGATGGGCGACCAGAAGGAGTGGAACTACGCGCTGCGCGCTCCCGACAAGGCCTCGTTCATGGCGATGGTCACCGAGGGCCAGCCTCCGGCGCCGAGCTACTTCGTCTACGACGCCATCCTCAACCGCAAGGACCGCGCGCTGCTCGACGAGACCGCCGCTCCCCCGGCGATGACCTACGCCCAGGCACTCGAGGCGGTCGACGGTGGGGCGATCCTGGTCGACGGGCGCACCCCCGAGGAGTTCGCCCAGGGCCACCTGCGCGGCGCGATCAACATCGGACTGGAGGGCCGCTACGCCGAGTTCGCCGGGTCGGTGGTCAAGCCCGACGTCGACATCGTGCTGATGACCGAACCCGGCCAGGAGCTGGAAGGCAAGAACCGGCTGGCGCGCATCGGATTCGACAGGGTGATCGGCCATCTCGCCGACCCCGAGCAGGTCATGTTCACCCATCCCGATCATGTGCAGGTGGCCTCCCGGCTGTCGGCGAAGACCTTCGGGGAGCGTGCCCGCGAGATCAGCGGCCTGCAGATCGTCGATGTCCGCAACCCGGGTGAGGCGGCCGCGGGGATGATCCCCGGCGCGGTGAACATCCCGGTCGGACAGCTGCCCGACCGGGTCGGCGAACTCGACGCGGCGGCCCCGACCGTCGTGTACTGCGCCGGCGGCTACCGCTCCTCGGTGGCGGCCAGCCTGCTGCGGCAACGCGGCTTCGCCGATGTCAGCGACATCCTGGGCGGCTACAACGCCTGGGACGAAGTCACCCAGAAGGCGTGAGCGAGATGAAGAGCAACAACCACCGCATCCTGATCATCGGCGGCGGCACCGCCGGCATCACCGTCGCGGCCCGCCTGCTCCGCAAGGGGCATCCGGATGTCGCGGTCATCGAACCGTCGAACGTCCACTACTACCAGCCGCTGTGGACGCTCGTCGGGGCCGGCCAGGCCGACGCCGGGGAGACCGAGCGGTCCGAGGCCAGCGTGATGCCCCGCGAGGCGACGTGGATCCGCAACGCCGCGTCGGCCGTCGACCCCGACACGAACACCGTGACGTGTGAGGACGGAGCTGTCTACAGCTACGACGCGCTCGTGGTGAGCCCCGGCATCCAGCTCGACTGGAACCGCATCGACGGCGCGGCCGACACCCTCGGTCGCGACGGGGTGTCGTCGAACTACCAGTTCGAACTGGCGCCCCGCACCTGGGAGTTCATCAAGAACACCCGTTCGGGCACAGCGGTTTTCACGATGCCCTCCGGTCCGATCAAGTGCGCCGGGGCGCCGCAGAAGATCGCCTACCTGGCGTGTGACCACTGGCGCCGCGAGGGGGTGCTCGGCGACATCGACGTGCACCTGGTGATTCCGACACCACGCATCTTCGGCATCGGCGCCATCGCCGACAACCTCGACAAGGTCATCGCCGACTACGGGATCCAGCTGCACACCAACACCGAGGTGACCTCCGTGGACGCCTCGGGTCGCAAGGTGGCACTGTCGGCGGTCGCCGAAGGCGGCGAGGACGGCACGCTCGGCTACGACATGCTGCACCTGGTACCGCATCAGTCGGCGCCGGACTGGATCAAGAACGGCCCGCTGTCGACCGGAGCGGCCGGCGGCTATGTCGACATCGACAAGCACACGATGCAACACGTGCGCTACCCGAACGTGTTCGCGCTCGGTGACGCCGGGTCCTCGCCGAACTCCAAGACCGGCGCGGCGATCCGCAAACAGGCCCCGGTGGTGGTCGCCAACGTCGACTCCTACCTGTCCGGGCGGCCGCTGTCGGCGAGCTACGACGGATACGCGTCGTGTCCGATCGTCACCTCGTCGCACGACATGCTGCTGGCCGAGTTCGACTACGAGTTCAACCTCAAGCCGTCGGTGCCGTTGCTGGACCCGACCAAGCCGCACCGGGCGTACTGGTACATGAAGAAGTACGGGCTGCCCACGATGTACTGGAACCTGATGCTCAAGGGACTGGTCTGAGGACGGAGACCCCCGTGGTCATACCCCGGTGGGTAGCATGAGCACACTACCGCCAGCTGTTCAGAGTTTCGCTGAACACCCGATCGACAAGGAGCCCATCATGGTCGGTGACCAGGAGGCCATCAACGCCGTCCTCAACCGCCTGCGCCGAGCCCAGGGCCAGCTGGCGGGTGTCATCTCGATGATCGAGCAGGGCCGCGAATGCAAAGACGTCGTCACCCAGCTGGCGGCGGTCTCGCGAGCGCTGGACCGGGCCGGTTTCAAGATCGTGGCAACCGGGCTGCGGGAGTGCATCGTCACCGACGAGAACGACGGGCGCCAGCGCGAGATGAGCGTCGACGAGCTGGAGAAGCTGTTCCTGGCTCTGGCCTGAGCGGTCACCCGGTGGCCTGCCGGTAGATCCTGGCTATGGTGCCGTCGCCGTCGTCGAACAGCCGGCGATCCACCAGGTCCCAGCCGCCGAGATCGGCGACGGTCCACAGCTTCTCCGGGGCCGGGAACCGCTCGGCGTACTCGGCGAGCACCGCGGGGTCGACGGGCCGGAAGTTCGCCCGCGCCCAAAGGCGCTGCGCCTCGGGGGTGTACTGGAAGTTGACGAAGTCCCGCGCTTGCTCGACATGACGGCTGCCACCGACCACCGCCACCGGGCTCTCGACCCTCAATGTCTGCGGCGGGGTCACGTACTCGAGCCCGGCGTTGCGCGCCTCGCTCTCGTAGGCCAGCAGCACATCGCCGTCGCCGCCGGTGAACACCTCGGTGGCCGCGCGGGCCGAGGCCGGCCACAGCCGGACGTGTTCGGTCATCAACTCGGTGACGTAGTCCAGCCCCGCCTGCGGATCGTCCCCGCCGGCACTCGCCCACGCGTAGGGCGCCAACAGGTTCCACTGACCCGACCCCGAACTCAGCGGGCTGGGGCTGACCACCTCGACGTCGGCACGCAGCAGATCGCCCCAGTCCCTGATGCCCTTCGGGTTGCCCGGGCGGACGGCAAGGCTCACCACCGAGCCGAACGGAATCCCCCTGGTGACTCCGGCGTCCCAGTTCTCGTCGACCTTGCCCGCCTGCACCAGCAGGTCGACGTCGGGCTCGATGGAGAAGTTCACCACGTCCGCGGGCTCACCCGCCTCCACGGCGCGGGCCTGGTCACCGGAGGTGCCATAGGTCGCGGTGACCTCCACCCCACGACCCTCCCGGGTGGACGCAAAAGCCGCCGCCACCGTCGACCAGCCGGGTTCGGACACGGCGTAGGCCACCAGCGCCAGCGTCGTGTCCGCCTCAGCCGCCTCGCCGTCGCCGCCCCCGGCCGGGCCACCGCAGCCGGCCAGCAGCGTGGCCGCCAGTACCAGTGCCAGCGTGTCCCGAAGCCGCATCGTCAGCGGGTGAACAGCCACATCACGACGACGAGCACGATCAGCGCGATGAGCGCCAGCGTCACCCGTGATCGCGGCATGCCTTTCATCCTTCTCCTCCATCGTCACGGGCCGAGGCGTCCCGGCCGGAGCGCCGCAGCCACTGCCGCAGCCGGATCCCGTTGCCCAGCGCGCCGTCGAGCAACGCGGCGATGCCATAGGCCAGGGCGAGCACAACCGGCATGACCAACGCCGTCTGCGCGACGAACGGCAGCCCGGTGAGCCACAACTCGACTCCGTCCCACCAGCTGAGAAACCCGTCCACCCGGCCAGACTAAGCCCCCGCGGAACAGCCGATTCGATCGGCACGGGGCGCACAACACACCGGCGCCCCGAGTAGACGCCGGACCGCCCGGCAGTCGATGATGGCCTGATGGTCGTGCACCACAGCGAGGCGTCCGGCGACACGCTGCCCAGCGGTGAGGGCACGTTCGCCCTTCCCTCACCCGAGCCGTACTACGCCGGAACCCAACTACGAAACCCCTTTCCCCCGATCGCGGACTATGCGTTCCTGTCGGATTGCGAGGCCACCTGTCTGATCAGTTCGGCCGGCTCGGTGGAGTGGCTGTGTGTGCCGCGCCCGGATTCGCCGAGCGTGTTCGGCGCGATCCTGGACCGCGGAGCCGGGCACTTCCGGCTCGGCCCGTACGGGGTGTCGGTGCCCGCGGCGCGGCGCTATCTGCCCGGCAGCCTGATCCTGGAGACCACCTGGCAGACCCACACCGGCTGGGTGATCGTGCGCGACGCACTGGTGATGGGGCCCTGGCACGATCTGGAGACCCGGTCGCGGACCCACCGTCGCACGCCGATGGACTGGGACGCCGAGCACATCCTGCTGCGCACGGTGCGCTGCGTCAGCGGCACCGTCGAGCTGGTGATGAACTGCGAGCCGTCCTTCGACTATCACCGCACCAGCGCGACCTGGGAGTACTCCGCGCAGGCATACGGGGAGGCGATCGCACGGGCCACCCGGGACCCCGATTCGCATCCCACGCTGCGGTTGACGACCAACCTGCGGATCGGGCTGGAGGGCCGCGAGGCGCGCGCCCGCACCCGGCTCAGCGAGGGCGACAACGTGTTCGTCGCGCTGAGCTGGTCCAAGCACCCCGCTCCGCAGACCTACGACGAAGCCTCCGACAAGATGTGGAAGACCAGCGAATGCTGGCGCCAGTGGATCAACGTCGGCGACTTCCCGGACCACCCGTGGCGGACCTATCTGCAGCGCAGCGCGCTGACGCTGAAGGGCCTGACCTACTCCCCGACCGGCGCGCTGCTGGCCGCGCCGACGACGTCGCTGCCCGAGACGCCGCGCGGCGAACGCAACTGGGACTACCGCTACGCCTGGGTGCGCGACTCCACCTTCGCGCTGTGGGGCCTCTACACCCTGGGCCTGGACCGCGAAGCCGACGACTTCTTCGCGTTCATCGCCGACGTGTCCGGCGCCAACAACGGCGAGCGGCACCCCCTGCAGGTGATGTACGGCGTGGGCGGGGAACGCAGCCTCATCGAAGAGGAACTCAACCACCTCTCCGGCTACGACTACGCCCGCCCGGTGCGCATCGGCAACGGTGCCTACAACCAGCGCCAGCACGACATCTGGGGCACCATGCTCGACTCGGTGTACCTGCACACCAAGTCCCGCGAACAGATCCCGGAAACGCTGTGGCCGGTGCTCAAGGAGCAGGTCGAGGAAGCCATCAAGCACTGGCGCGAACCCGACCGCGGCATCTGGGAGGTCCGCGGCGAGCCTCAGCACTTCACCTCCAGCAAGATCATGTGCTGGGTGGCCCTGGACCGCGGCGCCAAGCTCGCCGACGTGGAGGGCGAGAAGTCCTACGCCCAGCAGTGGCGGGTGATCGCCGAGGAGATCAAGGCCGACATCCTGGAGAACGGCGTCGATTCACGCGGGGTGCTCACCCAGCGTTACGGCGATCCGGCGCTGGACGCCTCACTGCTGCTGGCCCCGCTGACCCGCTTCCTGCCGCCCGACGACCCGCGCATCCGGGCGACGGTCATGGCCATCGCCGAGGAACTCACCGAGGACGGCCTGGTGCTGCGCTACCGGGTCGAGGAGACCGACGACGGTTTGGCCGGCGAGGAGGGCACCTTCACGATCTGCTCGTTCTGGCTGGTGTCCGCACTGGTCGAGATCGGCGAGATCAGCCGCGCCCGTCACCTGTGTGAGCGCTTGCTGTCGTTCGCCAGCCCGCTGCACCTCTACGCCGAGGAGATCGAGCCGCGCACCGGACGCCACCTGGGCAACTTCCCGCAGGCGTTCACCCACCTGGCCCTGATCAACGCGGTGGTGCACGTGATCCGCGCCGAGGAGGAGGCCGACAGCTCCGGGGGCTTCCAGCCCGCCAACGCGCCGATGTGACGACCGGGACGCGCCGGCGGGCCGACCCCTCGGTCTCCTAGAAGATCGCGCGCAGCCCCACCACGCCGACGGCACCGAGAATGGCCGCCGCCGGCAGGGTGATCACCCACGCCAGCGCGATCGGCTTCATCAGGTTCCAGTTGGTGGCGCGGTTGACCATGCCCACACCGAGCACGGCGCCGATCAGGATGTGGGTGCTCGACACCGGTAGGCCCATCACGCTGGCACCCATCACGACCGCAGCCGCCGACAGTTCCGCCGAGAAGCCCGACGCCGGATGCATCTTCGTCAGGTTCGTACCGACCGTGGCGATGACCTTGCGCCCGATGAACCACAGCCCGGCGACCAACGCGACGCCGAAGGCCAGCATCGCCGCCGGCGGCACGGAGGCTTCACTTTCGATGTCGCCGTTGCGCAGCACGTCCAGGATGGCGGCGAACGGACCGATGGCGTTGGCGATGTCGTTGCTGCCGTGGCTGAACGCGAAGCCCGACGCGGTGAACACCTGCATCCAGCTGAACATCAGGAACGTCGATCGGGGCAGCGATTCGCCCTTGAGCGTCTTGGCGAAGATGAAGGTCGCCATCCAGACCGCCGCGCCGATCATGCCGATGATGAAGTAGTTGTTCATCGTGCTCAGGCCCAGGTGCATGTTCTTGAGGCCCTTGAACAGCAGCATCGCCGAGATGATCATCGCGCCGAACGCCGCCACCAGCGGCACCCAGGTCTGCAGCGCCTTGAACGCGTCCACCGACTTGGCCTTGGCGTCGATGTCGTGCAGTTCCCGGTAGTAGTCGCTTTCCAGCTCGTCGGCGTCGAAGTCGCCCCGGTTGGCCGCCACCGCGTCACGGGCCAGCGCGCCGGTGTAGGCGATCTGCTGGATCTCGGAGAGCCGCTCGAAGGCCTGCTTGTGCCGGTTGCGGTGTTCGATGCGCTCCTTGCGGATCTCCACCAGCTTGGCGTCGGCTTCGTCGTTGTAGGTCAGGATGTGGCGTTTGATCGTCCCGTAGAGGAGGTAGGCCACCGCCCCGCCGAGCACCGGCGACAGCACCCAGGAGATCGCGATCTGACCGATCTGGTCCCACTGCACCATGTCCAGCGCCGAGCCGCCCTGGCCGGTGACGAATCCGAGCATCAGCGCGGCACCGACGATGCCGCCGATGATGGAGTGCGTGGTCGACACCGGGTAGCCCATGCGGGTGGCGAACAGCAGCCAGAACGCGGCGGCGAACAGTGCGGCCATCATGATGAACACGAAGTCCATCGGCGAGATCTGCACGATCGCCAGGTCGACGATGCCGCTGCGGATGGTGTCGGTGACCTCGCCGCCGGCGATGACGGCGCCGCTGACCTCGAAGATCGCGGCGACGAGCAGCGCCTGCTTCATGGTCAGGGTGCCGGCGCCGACGCTGGTGCCGAACGAGTTGGCCACATCGTTGCCGCCGATGTTGAAGGCCATGAACATGCCCAGCACGGTGGCGGTGATCAGGATGACCTTGCTCGCGGAGCTGTCCACGTAGCCGAATGACCACCAGGTGAACGCGCCGAAAGCCACGGCGAGCATCAGCCCGAATGTGAGGTGCCAGTTGCGGTCGTTGCCCAGGAACACCGTTTCGGCTGGTGTGGGCGGCGATGAGGTCGACGGTTGAGCCACGGGCGGAAAGTTATTCCCGCTAGGAAATCAAACAGAACCCGCGCGGTGAACCACCGGTGAACGGACCACTACTTCGTGGCGTTGTCGACCATGGATCGCACGATCTCGGCGGCCTCGTCACCGATCGCGTAGCCGCACGCCCAGGCCTCCACCGTCACGTTGGCGACCAGCGACAACGCGTGCTGGCAGGCCCAGCCGTCGGCGCCCTCCTGGGTGGTCATCTGGGTGATCAGGCTGCTGTCGATCTCGACGTCGCCCAGCGCCCACAGGTAGTCGCCGTCGCCCACGGCGATCGCGGAGTTCGCGCACTCCTCCCAGATCGCCGTGGACTCGTCGACGAAGGCCTGAGCATTCTCGGCCTCGGGGTACAGCACCGCGGTCTGCTCGACCCAGTGCTCGTTGTCGTCGTCGGGTTCACGCGCCACCTGGTCACGCACCGCTGTCCAGCCATAGCCCGCATACACGGGGTCCTCGGCCCCGTAGATCGCGCCCAGGCAGTAGGGATCCGACACCTCGTCGGCATGATCGGTCATCTCGTCGAGCTCACTGGTCACCGTCATCTGAGTGGAACCGATGATGCCGTTGAGCTCACCGATGCTCAGCAACACACCGTCGAGCTGAGCCTCGGTCAGCGGCGCCGCGCCGAGCGGGCCGGTGGCCTGACCACGCACCGGGGTGCCGTCCACCGTCGAGACGCAGCCGATCACCAGGGCCGACGCCGCGACCACGGTGCCCGCCGCCCAGACCCGACCGACCGCGATGCGCTGCGCCACCCCGTGATTGTCCCGCACCGAGCACGACCGCGTCACCGCTGTGCGGCGATGCCGTCCAGGACCAGCGCTGTGACGGCGCCCGCAGCACCGGTGTCCGCGTCGGGGCGTGGGTCGAGGATCTCCACGTCGACGATGCAGTCCGCGGCCACCCCGAGGGCACGCAGCGCGGTCGGCGCCTCCACGCCGGCCGAGGCGTGCAGCACCGTCGCCGACACCACGCTGTCGGTGAAGGCGACATCGTTGACGCGGCTGAGCTCGCCGGGTGCGGCGCCCGGCCGGTGCAGCGTGACGGTCTGTCCGTTGCAGCGCACCCACCGCTCGGCGGTCGCCGCGAAGAACTCCCGCGCGGCGGCCGGGCTGCCCATCTGCACCACACTGATGTTCGCCGAGACCGGGGCGGCGTCGAATGCACCGCCGGACCAGGACGCGCTGGCCACCGACAGCACCGGGTTGTCCTGATAGGCCAGCTCTTGGAGCCGGTAGGGGGCGCTGACGCACTCGGCGGGCATCACCTGGGCGTCGGCGACGCTGCGCAGCAGCAGGTCGGGTCCACCCTCCACGGCGGGAGCCATGAGCGCATCGGGCCCGGTTCCCAACGTCGCCGACAGCTGGTCGGCCGCCGGCAGGAAACCGCCGAGCGGGACCGGCACCGGGGCCGGCGCCGGCTGTGCGGCAGGCGCGATCTGCACGGTGGGACGGTCGTCGGCCGGCGCGCTGGAACAGCCCGCGAGCGCGAGGCAGGCACCGGCGGCGATCACCGCGGATTTCATGGCCATCTGCCTCTCCCGTCGAAACGCGTCACTTGCGTAACACTTCGATAGCACGTCGCGCGCCGCGGCGCGACCGATCGGGCGAAGCCGGTTTACTTCTTCGGCTTGTCGGCCGAGGACGAATCGGTCGACAACGCGGCGACGAAAGCCTCCTGCGGCACGTCGACCCGGCCGATCGTCTTCATCCGCTTCTTGCCCTCTTTCTGCTTCTCCAGCAGCTTGCGCTTACGGGAGATGTCGCCGCCGTAGCACTTGGAGAGCACGTCCTTGCGGATCGCGCGGATGTTCTCCCGGGCGATGATCTTCGACCCGATCGCGGCCTGCACCGGCACCTCGTACTGCTGGCGCGGGATCAGCTCTTTGAGCTTGGTGGTCATCTTGTTGCCGTAGGCGAACGCCCCGTCCTTGTGCACGATCGCGCTGAACGCGTCGACCGCCTCGCCCTGCAGCAGGATGTCGACCTTGACCAGATCGGACTCCTGCTCGCCGGCGTCCTCGTAGTCCAGGCTGGCGTAGCCACGGGTGCGTGACTTCAGCGAGTCGAAGAAGTCGAAGATGATCTCGCCGAGCGGCAGCGTGTAGCGCAACTCGACACGTTCGGGCGACAGGTAGTCCATGCCGCCCAGATCGCCGCGCCGGGACTGGCACAGCTCCATGATCGAGCCGATGAACTCGCTGGGCGCGATGATCGTCGTCTTGACCACCGGCTCGAACACCGTGCGGACCTTGCCCTCGGGCCAGTCCGACGGGTTGGTGACCGTCAGCTCGGTTTCGTCGTCCTTGATGACGCGGTAGACGACGTTCGGCGAGGTCGAGATCAGGTCCAGGCCGAACTCGCGCTCGAGGCGTTCGCGGGTGATCTCCATGTGCAGCAGGCCCAGGAAGCCGCACCGGAAACCGAAGCCCAGCGCCACCGAGGTCTCCGGCTCGTAGGTCAGCGCCGCGTCGTTGAGCTGCAGCTTGTCCAGCGCGTCACGCAGATCGGGATAGTCCGACCCGTCGACCGGATACAGACCCGAGTACACCATCGGCTTGGGCTCGCGGTAGCCGGTCAGCGGCTTGTCGGCGCCGCCGCGCGCGGTGGTCACGGTGTCACCGACCTTCGACTGGCGCACATCCTTGACCCCGGTGATCAGGTAGCCGACCTCCCCGACGCCGAGGCCGTCGGAGGCCTTCGGTTCGGGCGAGACGATGCCCACCTCGAGCAGCTCGTGGGTGGCGCCGGTGGACATCATCTTGATCCGCTCGCGCGGCACGATCTTGCCGTCGACGACGCGGATGTAGGTCACCACGCCGCGGTAGGTGTCATAGACCGAGTCGAAGATCATCGCCCGCGCCGGCGCGTCGGCTTCCCCGGTGGGCGCCGGCACCTGGCGAACCACCTCGTCGAGCAGCTCGGCGACCCCTTCACCGGTCTTGCCCGACACCCGCAGCACATCGGTGGGCTCACAGCCGATGATGTGCGCCAACTCCGCGGCGTAGCGGTCCGGGTCGGCGGCCGGCAGGTCGATCTTGTTGAGCACCGGGATGATCACCAGGTCGCGGTCCAGGGCCAGATACAGGTTCGCCAGCGTCTGCGCCTCGATGCCCTGCGCGGCGTCGACCAGCAACACCGCCCCCTCGCAGGCCTCCAGCGCGCGCGACACCTCGTAGGTGAAGTCGACATGGCCGGGGGTGTCGATCAGGTGCAGCACGTAGTCGCCCTGCCGGTCGCCGTCGCTGATCTGCCAGGGCAACCGCACGTTCTGCGCCTTGATGGTGATGCCGCGCTCCCGCTCGATGTCCATCCGGTCGAGGTACTGCGCCCGCATCGAGCGCTCGTCGACGACACCGGTGAGCTGCAGCATCCGGTCGGCCAGCGTGGACTTGCCGTGGTCGATGTGGGCGATGATGCAGAAGTTCCGAATCTGCGCCGGCGCGGTGAAGGTCTTGTCGGCGAAGCTGCTGATGGGAATCTCCTGGTGAGCGGGCGGCTGTCGGCATCGAATCGACAGGTGAAGACCCGTCCAGAGTATCGAGCGCAGGCCCCGGCGACACAATCGAGCCGTCGGCTCACCGCCTATGCTTGGCGGCTATGACGTCGTATCTGAAGACGTTGCAGCGGTTCCTGGTCAAGAGCACCGAGAACCTGGTGTTCAACGAGGCCCCGAAACGCATCCAGCAGGGTCTGCGCGCCGGCCGGGACGCCCTGATCACCGCGCAGAACGGCCCCGCCCCCGCGCTACCCGCCGGGCGTCCGGTGTCGGCCAACTTCGCGCCCACCGCGCACCGGGCCCGCCGGATCGCCTACTCCCCCGACCTGGACGGCCGCGCCGACCCCGGCGAGATCGTCTGGACCTGGGTGGTCTACGAAGACGACCCCACCCGCGGCAAGGACCGCCCCGTCCTGGTCGTCGGCCGGGACCGCAGCGTGCTGCTCGGGCTGATGCTGTCCAGCCAGGATCATCACAGCGAGGACCCCAACTGGATCGGCATCGGCACCGGCACCTGGGACTACGACGGCCGCGCCAGCTGGGTGCGGCTGGACCGGGTGCTCGACGTCCCCGAGGAGGGCATCCGGCGCGAGGGCGCCATCCTGGAGCGCGAGATCTTCGACCTGGTCGCCGCCCGGTTGCGCGCCGAATATTCCTGGAGCTGAGCTAGCCGGCCGGACGCCACATCCGCCAGATCGTGGGACCACCGCCCGGCAGCACCAACTCTCCGGTGACGTCGAACCCGTAGCGCATGTAGTAGGCCAAGTTGGATTCCTTGGTCGACTCCAGGTAGCAGGGGGCACCCTCGGCGTCGCAGCGGGTCAGCCGGGACATCATCAACTCTTTGCCGAAGCCCGCCCCGCGGACCTGGGGATCGCTGCCGATCACCCCCAGATACCAGTGTGGTTCTTCGGGGTGGTGGCGTTTCATCAGCTCCGAGACCGCCATCCCGCGCCCGGCGTGGCGGCCCAGCGCCAGCAGCAGGCCGGGCATCATCCGCAGCTCCTCGGACTGGGTCTGGCGCCACCGGCCCGGCGGAGCCCACAGCGCCGCCGCGCCGACCTCACCCACCCGGTGAGCCACCTCGACGCCGCCGCCGGCCAGATAGTGGTGCCGGACCATCGCGGCGAACACCCGGGGCAACGCCCCGGCACGGCGCTTGTCCTCGGGCAGCATCCACATCATCACCGGATCGTCGAAGAACGCCCGGCCGAGGATTCGCGACAGCGCGGGCACGTCGTGCTTCTGCGCGGCGTCGACCGCGATGGTGGACCGCATCCGATCAGCCCTGGGTGATGTAGGCCTGCAGGCGCTGCTGTTCGCTCTCGAGTTCTTCCATCCGGGTCTTGACCACATCACCGATGCTCACGATCCCGGCCAGCCGACCGTCGACCACCACCGGGACATGGCGGACCCGGTTGCGGGTCATCAACGCGCTCAGACTGTCGACCGTGTCGTCCGGGGAGCAGGTCGCCACCATCGCGGTCATGATCTCCGACACCGGGCGGTGCAGCAGCTCACCGCCCACCTCGTGCAGCTTGCGC
Organism: Mycobacterium sp. ABE4_509; assembly: GCF_056160785.1. Taxonomy (NCBI): domain Bacteria; kingdom Bacillati; phylum Actinomycetota; class Actinomycetes; order Mycobacteriales; family Mycobacteriaceae; genus Mycobacterium; species Mycobacterium sp. ABE4_509. The sequence continues at coordinate 21,192 of NZ_JBSWXU010000063.1, forward strand.
ACCACGTCCCGCTCGGACACGATGCCCAGCAGGCCGTCCGGCGAGACCACCACCATGGCCCCGATGTTGTGCACCGACAGTTCGGTCAGCAGCCCGGCCACCGACGTCTCCGGGGTGATGGTCGCCACCGTCGCGCCCTTGCTGCGCAACACGTCGGATATCCGCATGGCCCGCTCCCTCGTCACTCACCGCACCCTCCAGGCTAGGCAATAACTCGCTGCGAAATCGGCGTTTCCGGCACTCTGCAACGCGCCGGACAGGGTTAGGTGACACCCATGATCGAAGTGACCCTGCTCGGCACCGGAAGCCCCATCCCCGACGCTCGCCGCGCGGGTCCGTCGACGCTCGTGCGCGCCGGTGACCAGATCTTCCTCGTCGACTGCGGCCGAGGCGTGTTGATGCGGACCGCCGCGCTGGGGGTGGCCCCCACCGCGATCACCGCGCTGTTGATCACCCACCTGCACAGCGACCACATCGCCGATCTGGGTGACGTGCTGATCAGCCGGTGGGTGGCGAACTTCGCCCCGAACCAGCCGCCGCTGCCGATCATCGGACCACCCGGAATCGCCGAGGTCGTCGAGAACACACTGCGGGCCTTCGGCCCCGACATCGGATACCGCATCGCCCACCACGCCGACCTGACGACGCCGCCGCCGGTGGAGGTCGAGGAGGTCACCGAGGGGGTGGTGTGGGGCCGCGACGGCGTCGCGATCACGGTGGGCCCGACCGATCACCGCCCGGTCGCGCCCACCATCGGTTTCCGTATCGAGCACCATGGCGCGTCGGTGGTGCTCGCCGGCGACACGGTGCCTTGCCCCGGACTCGACCACCTCGCCGAAGGGGCCGGAGCCCTGGTGCACACGGTGATCCGCAAGGACCTCGTCGACGCGATGCCGATGCAGCGGATCCGCGACATCTGCGACTACCACTCCACCGTCGAGCAGGCCGCCGACACAGCGGCCAGAGCCGGCGTCGGAATCCTGATCCTCACCCACTACGTCCCGCCGATCCAGCCCGGCCAGGAAGATGACTGGCGCGCGCTGGCCGCCGCGGTGTTCGACCGCCAGATCGAGATCGGCGACGACCTGCACCGAGTCGAGGTCCACCCCGGCGTCGGCACGGGATAGCCGCTACGCCAGCCGGGTGATCTCCACGACGACGTCGAGGTCGGTGGACCCCTCACCCGAGTAGATGCCCTTCAGCGGGGTGACGTCGGCGTAGTCTCGGCCCACACCGACGCTGATGTACTGCTCGGTGATCCCGGTGTCGTTGGTCGGGTCGTAGTTCCACCACTCGCCGGTCCATGCCTGAATCCAGGCGTGGCTCTGACCGTCAACGGTGTCGCCCACCTTGGCCTTGTGCTTCGGGTGCAGGTAGCCCGACACATAGCGGGACGGGATCCCCATGCCGCGCAACAACATCAAGGTGAGATGGGCGTAGTCCTGGCAGACGCCCTTACCTTCGCGCAGCGCCTCCACCCCGGAGGTGTGCACCCCGGTGGTGCCCGGTACGTACTGGAGTTCGTCCTGCACCCAGCGCACCGCCTCGATGACCGCATCGACCGGCTCGTGGTACTTGGCGATGCGGCGGCCCACCCGCTCGATGCGCTTGCTCGCCGGGACGTAGTGCGTCGGTGAGAGCACCTCGTCGTAGCGGTCGATGACGGCCTCGGTGCCCAGTTCGTCCCAGGATATCGACTCGGCGGGGGCGTCGGGTTTCTCGGTCTCCACCACCGACGAGGCCGTGACCTCCAACTCGGTGTGCGGGGCGTGCAGGTCGAACGACGTCACCGCGGTACCCCAGTAGTCGACGTAGCGGTAAGACCTTGTCGCCGGGTCGGTTTCGACCCGGTTGAGGATCACGTTCTGCCGGTTGTCAGATCGCGGCGTCAGGCGTGCCTCGTTGAACGAGGCGGTGACCGGCGACTTGTACGCGTAGCCCGTCGCGTGCACCACACGCATCCGCCACATCTAAATCTCTCCTTCTTCGATCACCAACGCATTGCGACCGGCATCGGTCCACGCCACCCACGGGGCGGAGTGGAAGTATTGCAGGGCCAACGACTCTCCGACGTCGAAGCACGTCTTCTGCAACCCGGCGAGTCGCACCTCCAGGTCGTCGAGCACCGCCCCCGGCTGCAGGAACTCCAGCTCGCTTCGCGCCCGGCCCAGCAGCCGCTGGGCCTCTGCGGTGGCGCCGAGCCGGCCGTGCGGACGGTTGAGCAGTTCGTCGAGACTGTGCTCGGCGAGTTTGAGCGAGTAGAAGATCGACCGCGGGAAAAGCCGGTCCAGCAGCATGAACTCGACGACCCGCGCCGCGTCCAGCGCGCCGCGGTAGGTGCGCAGGTAGGTGTCGTGCGCACCGGCACAGCGCAGCACGGTGACCCAGGCCGGCGACGAGGCGGTGTCACCCACCCGGGACAACAGCAGCCGCACCGTCATGTCCACCCGCTCGACCGCACGGCCGAGCACCATGAACCGGTAGCCGTCGTCGCGGCTGAGCGTCGAGTCGGCCAGTCCGGCGAACATCGCCGCCCTGCCCTCCACGAAGGACAGGAACTCGTGCGGTCCCAGCCGCTTGGCCGCGCGCTCCCGTTCGGCCAGCGCGTTGTAGGTGGTGTTCAGACACTCCCACATCTCGGTCGAGGTCACTTCCCTTGCCCCGCGGGCATTCTCACGGGCGGCCGAGATGGCCTCGACAATCGAGCAGCCCCCGTAGGTGTCCCGGCTGAACGCCACGATGTCGGTCAGCGACCAGACGTCGAGCTCCTCGTCGGGCGGCTCGATCCCGAGGACCCGCAGCAGGGTGCGCGAGGCCTGGTCGGGATCGACACTGGCGTCCTCGAGCAGCTGATGCACCGTCACATCGAGAATGCGGGCGGTGTCGTCGGCGCGTTCGACGTAGCGACCGATCCAGTACAGCGATTCCGCGTTGCGTGCCAGCATCGTCGTCCACCTCCCTACTGTTGCTGCTGCCGTTGCTGCATCTGGTTCTGCTGCTGCTGTTGCTGCTGATTCGGCGGCGTTTCGAGGACCTCGTTTTTGGGGGGCTTCCCGTTTCTGGCGGTCTTTCCGTTCTTCGCGGCGCCGGCCTTGGCGCCACCGGCCTTGGCGGTGGTCGGCAACGCCCGCACCACCTCGTCGCCGGCCAGCTCCCGGTCGGCCCCCGACGTGCGCGAGGCCAGCACCCAGGTGTCCTTGGAACCGCCACCCTGACTGGAGTTCACCACCAGCGAGCCCTCCGGCAGCGCCACGCGGGTCAGCCCGCCCGGCAGCACCCAGACGTCGTCACCGTCGTTGACCGCGAACGGACGCAGGTCGACGTGGCGAGGCGCCAGGTGACTGTCGACCTGGGTGGGCACCGTGGACAACTGCATCACGGGCTGGGCGATCCAGCCGCGGGGATCGTTGGTGATCTTCTTGGTGATCGTGGCCAGCTCCTTTTCCGAGGCGTCAGGCCCGAACACGATGCCGTAGCCGCCGGAGCCCTCCACCGGTTTGATGACCAGTTCGTCCACCCGGTCGAGGACCTCTTCACGTTCCTCGTCGAGCCAGCACCGGAAGGTGTCCACGTTGGCCAGCAGCGGCTTCTCACCGAGGTAGTACTCGATGATCGTGGGGACGTAGGTGTAGACGAGCTTGTCGTCGCCGACACCGTTGCCGACCGCGCTGGAGATCACCACATTGCCGGCGCGGGCGGCGTTGAGGATGCCGGCCACCCCGAGCACCGAGTCCGGTTTGAACTGCATCGGATCGAGGAAGTCGTCATCGATACGCCGGTAGATGACGTCGACCTGACGCTCACCTTCGGTGGTGCGCATGTAGACGGTGTTGTCCCGGCAGAACAGGTCACGACCCTCGACGAGTTCCACGCCCATCTGCCGCGCCAGCAGCGAGTGTTCGAAGTAGGCCGAGTTGTACACGCCCGGAGTGAGGACCACGACCGTGGGATCGGCGACGTTGTTGGCCGCGGCGTTGCGCAACGCCCGCAGCAGATGCGATGAGTAGTCACCCACCGCGCGCACCCGGTGCGTGGCGAAAAGATCCGGGAACACCCGCGCCATCGTGCGCCGGTTCTCCATCACGTAGGACACGCCCGACGGTGAGCGCAGGTTGTCCTCGAGCACCCGGAAGTTGCCCTGGTCGTCGCGGATCAGGTCGATCCCGGCGACGTGAATCCGCACCCCGTTGGGCGGCACGATCCCGACCGCCTCGCGGTGGAAGTGCTCGCACGAGGTCACCAGACGGCGCGGGATGACGCCGTCACGCAGGATCTCCTGCTCGCCGTAGATGTCGTCGAGGTACATCTCCAGGGCCTTCACCCGCTGGCGGATGCCCCGCTCGAGGCGGGTCCATTCCGCGGCGGAGATCACCCGCGGGACCAGATCCAGCGGGAAGGGCCGCTCCTGCCCCGACAGCGAGAACGTGATGCCCTGGTCGATGAACGCGCGCCCGAGCGCTTCCGAACGCGCCTCGAGCTCCGACGCGTCGGACGGGGCGAGTTCGGAGTGGATCCCCTTGTAGGGCACCCGGACGTGGCCCTGGCCGTCGAACATCTCGTCGAACGCCTGGGCGTACGAGCCGAGCTTGTTGTATCCACCGAAGACGCCGTCGTGCCGTTTCACCGGTTTGGAGTTACTGCGTGCAGTTCGTGCCGTCTCCGTCGCCAAGTGTCCTCTGCTCCTCCCTCGCGCTGTGCCGAGCGCACAACTGCCATGCTGCAACATTTCCGCCGTTTCGGCAGGCTGCTAGGTCTCGCTTTGGGAGATTTCTGGCCTCACTGGTAACCTGAACAGTCGCTGCCCGGCACGGGCACCCCCATGACTTAAGCAACCCAGTCGAGATTTACGAAGGAATACACGCGTGGCCAACATCAAGTCGCAGGAGAAGCGGAACCGTACCAACGAGCGCCGCCGTCTCCGCAACAAGTCGGTGAAGTCGTCGCTTCACACGGCCGTGCGCGGGTTCCGTTCGGCTGTGGAAGCCGGCGACAAGGAGAAGGCAGGCAAGCTGCTGATGGCTACCAGCCGCAAGCTGGACAAGGCCGCCAGCAAGGGTGTCATCCACCGCAACCAGGCCGCCAACCGCAAGTCCGCCCTGGCCCAGGCCTACAACAAGATCTAATCGCCGACCAGCTCCGGTACGTCTAGTCGCTCACCAGCTCCGGGCCATCTAGTCGCTCACCAGCTCCGCGACACCGCGGACCGCCTTTTCCAGCGCGTAGTCCGCGTCGGCCGCAGCCCCTTTGACGTCAGCGTTCAGCTGGGCCACCAGCCGAACGGCCTCGGCCACCGAATCCCGCGACCAGCGGCGGGCCTGCTTCTGCGCTTTCTGCACCCGCCAAGGCGGCATCCCCAACTCGCCGGCCAGCCCGTACGCGTCCCCGGACAGAGGCCCCACCCGCGCGATGGTGTGCACCGCCTCGGCCAGCGCGTCGGCGAGCACCACATGCGGCTCGCCGCCGATCATCGCCCACCGCAGCGCCTCGGCCGCCCCGGCGACATCGCCGACCACCGCCCGATCAGCGATCTCGAATCCCTTCACCTCGGCGCGGCCGGAGTGATACTTGCGCACCGCCGCGGCGTCGACCTGACCGTCGGTGTCGGCGACCAGCTGTGAACACGCAGAAGCCAGCTCACGGATGTCGGATCCGATCGCATCCAGCACCGCGGCGACCGTGTCGTCACCGACCTTGACCCGCAGTGAACGAAACTCCTTGCGCACAAAGTCGGCCCGTTCCGAGGCTTTGGTGATGCGGGCACAGGGGTGTACCTCGGCGCCGAGTTTCTTCAATTTGTCGGCCAGGGCCTTGGCGCGCCCACCGCCGGAGTGCACCACGACCAGCAACGTGCCCTCCGGCAGGTCGGCCGCGGCGGACTCGATGACCGAGACCGCCTCCTTGCCGGCCTCACCGGCCGATTCGAGCACGACCACCCGCTCGTCGGCGAACAGCGACGGGCTCAGCAGTTCGGCCAGCTCGCTCACACCGACCTCGCCGGCGCGTAGCCGGTCGACGGGCACCTCCTGGGTGCCGGCCGCCTTGCGCGCCTGCCGCAGCACCGCGCCCACCGCCCGCTCCACCAGAAGCTCCTCGTCGCCGAGGATCAGATGCAGGCCGGTCAGCGTGTCACTCACCGCACGATCGTGTCACGCCGCCCCGACAGCGCCCAATGCCATGCCACCGCGACGAGCGAGGCTGCGATCGCGACGGTGATCACCCCGGCCAGGCCGGTGGGCACCGGGACCGACGCTGCGGGCAGGTCTGCGGCGTACCGGGCCACCGTCAGCAGCCACCACACCTCCGGGCCGGTGAACCGGATCAGCAGTTCGGCCCCAGCGGGCCACAGCGGGCACAATGCCGCCGCCGCGGTGCCGAGGACGGTGATCGGCGGGATCACCGGTGCGACGAGCAGGTTGGCCACCACCCCGACCAGGCTCACCGAACCGGAGATGGCGGCCACCAGCGGCGCGGTGACCAGTTGGGCGGCGAGCGCGACGCTGACAGCATCGGCCAGCGGCCGGGGCCAGCCCCGACCGGTCAGCATGGCCGACCAGGCGGGAGCGATGAGCACCAAAGCGGCCGTGGCCGACACCGACAACGCGAATCCGGCGTCGACCGCCAACTCGGGTGCGGCGATCATCAGCGCCACCACGGCGGCAGCCAGCGCGGGCAGCGCTTGTCGTCGCCGTCGCGACAACACCGCCAGCAGCGTGATCGCGCCCATCACCGCGGCGCGCAGCACACTTGCCGACGGCTGCACCACCACGACGAACCCGAGCAGCGCCAGCGCGGCCAGCAGGACCGCGCTTCGCGGGCCCAGCACCGCGGCCGACAGCAGAACGGCGCCGCAGACGATCGTCACGTTGGCCCCGGACACCGCGGTCAGATGGGTCAGGCCCGCCGTCCGGAACCGTTGGGTCACCTGTGCGGGTACCGCCGAGGTGTCCCCCAGCACCAGCGCCGGCAGGACCGCGGCCTCGTCGGCCGGCAACACCAGCCGCGACGCCCGGGCGAACCCGGCACGCACGTGGTGCGCCGCCCGGTGCACGGGTGCGGGT
>NZ_JBSWXU010000064.1:0-27632 GCF_056160785.1 Mycobacterium sp. ABE4_509
GCGCGCTGCCGTAGCGGCCCTGCCCGCCGGCCGCGACCGCGCGGAGCCACAGTTCCGACGGACCGTCGGCGGGCGGCAGCGGCCAGCCGGCGGGGTTGCTGCCGAACGCCACCTCGGCCAGTTCAGCAATGCCAGATGCCGCAGCGGTACCCATTTGCCGAGCGAGGCTACCAATTCGAATGGTTTTCCAGAATCACATTAGTTAACAGTTCATGGATGCCGTGTTACAGACATGTCAACCGCCTTCTGACCTGCCGTAAATGCCCGAGTGACACGGCGTGAACTGATCAGCAGAAACGGCGGCGGTCGCCTGCGCGGCAATTGGCGACTAGCACTGAACTCGCTGCGTGCGCGTCACGACGATGAACGCGATGTAAATTTTCCGGCTGCCGATATGCGGTTCCGCACACACCGAGAGTATTGACGGCAATTCCGAAGCCCTTCTACGTTGTGTGCACGAGTGGTCATCGGCGACTGTGCTCGGATCTGTTCCACGACTCACGCATCCAGTGGGTATGCGAATTGGGTGTGTAGAGAGGGGTTTTCCAAGTGCCACAGCCGCAGCAGCTACCCGGACCGAACGCCGACATCTGGGATTGGCAGATGCAGGGCCTTTGCCGGGGCGTCGATTCAGCCATGTTCTTCCACCCGGACGGCGAGCGTGGCCGCGCCCGGGCGCAGCGTGAGATGCGCGCCAAAGAGATGTGCCGGCGTTGCCCGGTGATCACCCAGTGCCGCACCCACGCACTGGCCGTGGGCGAGCCCTACGGCATCTGGGGCGGCCTCAGCGAATCCGAGCGCGAGCTGCTGCTCAAGCGGGGCATTCGCCGCACCGCCTGACCCTCCTCCAACAGAACCTGAGCCACACCCCGGCCGTCGATTGCGGCCGGGGTGTCGCATGTCCGGCCCCGTCCACCGGGTCACCGTCCGGGCCGGTGTCCCAGGTCGACGGCCACCCGCTCACCGAGCGCTTCGCGGGCATCCCGCTCCCGGGTGCGCAGGCCGTCGAAGGTTCTCCTGGCCTCGGCCGCGTCGCCGGAGGACACCCGGATCACGTTGTCCAGGCCAGTTGCGCCCAGTGGCCGACCCGCTCGGCGACGTCCAGCAGGTCGACGTGGGCGTTCTCCAGCCGCTGCTGCTGTCGGGCTTCGGTCGCCAGGCGTCGCTCGTGCGCCAGTCCCCGGTTGGCCGTGAGCCATGTTCCGACGATGCCGGCCACGCCGACCGTCGCCGTCGCGACGTGGGCGACCCACTCCATTGCCATGGTTGGAGATCATGTCAGGATCCCGCGGCCCCGCCCGATTCAGCGGCCGTGGTGTCCCGGCCTCATTGCTCCCGGCCCCATCATCGGCCGCATCATCGCCGGCATTCCGTCGCGGACGAATCCGGTGACCTCGAGGGCGTGGTCGCGGATGGCCTGCACGATCACCGGGTCCTGCGCGGTTTCCTCGGCGATGACGCCGGTGGGAGTCATGATGAGTCGGCGCTGGTAGCCGTCGGCGCCGGCGAACAGCGTCGGCAGGCTCGAGCTCATGCACGCCACCTCCTGCCGCTGATCCAGGCGGGTGTACATGTTCGAGACATGTGCCTGCAGCTGCGCGGCCAGCCCCGGATCGTCGGACTCGGTGATGGTGCGAACCCCACCTGGGATGTCCTCGACGGAGCGGTTGATCTCCGTGTGCCGCCGGAACATCTCCATGTAGACCCGCATGTCGGCCGGGCCGACGCCCATCATTCCGCCGGGCCCCTGCGTCAGTCGTACCGCGGCATCGGTGCCGGCCGTGCCGCTGCGCCACCGGTGCCCGACCCCGACCGCGGTGCCCACCGCCAGCGCGCCGAGTGCGGCCAGTGCTGCGCGACGACTCATCGGTGTTGCCATGACGGTTCCTGCTTCACGAGCGGGCTACTTCTGTATTCGAGCCTCCGCCCGGCTGCGGGCACCGGCTAGAGACTTTGTGCCCCGATCGCTCAGGTGACGCGAGCCCAGGACTGGCAGTTCCGCGACTCGAAGGCCTTCACCTCGGAGTTGATGTTGGCGAACATCGGGCCGATGGACATGTTCGTCGCGACGACGTTGTCCTTGTTCGCGTCGGGGGTGCTGTAGGTGAACCACGCGCACATCGACTCCTGGGTCGGCACATCGTTGATCCACACCCCGAACGGTGACGCCGACCCGCCGGTGCGGTACAGGCCCGGCGCGACATCGGGCCCGACGAGGAAGAAGCCGTTCCCCGGGATCGGGTCCATCGGCTCAGCGCCGGCCGGCGCCGCCACAGCGACGGCGACCACACAGGCTACGAACCCGGCGGTCGCGCGACGCACAAGCATGGGAAACATCGGTCCTCTTCGTCCAGTCGTTCCACCGCCCAGCGTATTCCTCCGCACCGGCCGGCACGGCGGATATCGCCATCAAGATCGGCCGGCTCGGGTGTCGGCCCCGCCACGACTCGGCGGCCCCTGTTTCCAGCCGAGCACTTCCAGAGCGACGGCGACGCGCACGCTCGACCGCTCCAGCGGTTCGGGAAGCAGATCCTGCGCGCGGGCGATCCTGCGCAGCACCGTGTTGCGATGGGTGAACAACACCTCGGCGGTGCGCGCGGCGTTGCACTGCTCGTTGATGTAGGTCAGCGTCGTGTGCTGTAGGTCGGCGTCGGCGCCGAGCAGCCCGCCCAGGGTGCGACGCAGGAACTGGTCGGTGTGCTCGGCGTCCGCACTGACCAGCGCCACCAGTTCCACATCGCTGAACCGCGCGATCTGCCGGGCCGAGCGCAGCCGGGAGAGCATCCTCTGGGTGGTGAGCGCGTCGAGGTGGCTGCGCCGGAATCCGTCCATGCCGTCCGAGGGCGGCCCCAGCGCCACGCGGATGTCGGGGTTCGGCGCGACCGCGGCCCGCAGTGCTTCGTCGTCCCAGTCGGCGGCGGCGATCCACACCCACCGGGTGGCGGTGCTGGCCAGGATGCTCAACGGCCGGGTGCGGGCGGCGCGCCCGAGCGCCTCGGCGACGTGGTCGAGCCGCCGGGCATCGGTGTCGAGGTCCTCCGACCAGATCACCGCCGCGGTGTGCCGCCGGTCCAGGCGGTAGCCGAGCCGCTGTTCGGCCCGCTGCCGCGCGATCGGGGCGCCGTCGAGGATCAGCGCGACGACCTCGCGCCGCTCGGCGTGCGCCCCGGCGGTGAGTTCGTCGCGCTCCCGGCGCATCTGGTCCTCGATTCCGGCCAGGGTGGCGTCGATGAACGCCGCGATCGACGCCGCGGTGACGTCGAGAAGCTCGCGCAGTTCGGCGGAATCGTCGGTCAGGTCGAACGCGATCTGCATCCACCGGCGCCACGCGACGCTCTGCCCGACCCGGTAGGCGTCCAGGGCGCGCTCGTCGAGGCCGCGTCGCACCATGTCGCGGGCCGTGCTCAGCGGTTCGGGACCGAGGTTGGCGGGTACCGGGGCGCCGGGGTCGCGGACGTTTGCCGACACCCAGTGCATCAGATTCGAGCGGTTGGTGCGGCTGGAGGACGCCGCCAGTTCGGGATCCTCGGCGATCTCCGGATTGGCCGCCAGGGTGGCGCGGTCGAGTTCCTCGAGCCATCCGGGGCTGACCGCCAGCCCGATCTCGGCACCCCGGCGGATCAGCTCGCGAACCCGCGGTGACGGCTCAGCCCACTGCACAGCCCCAGACTAGAACCAGTGATGCACAGTGCACCAGCATGACGCATGAATTGGGCGTTTGCGCCCTTGGCTGGGTGTCCACACTGCCTCACCCTGGATTCCAGTCATCCATTTCTGCGAGGGAGCACCACCGATGGAACACATCGACGTCCTCATCATCGGGGCCGGCATCTCCGGCATCGGCGCCGCCTACTACCTGTCGCGCGAGGTTCCCACCGCCTCGTACGCGATCCTGGAGGCCCGCGACGCCACCGGCGGCACCTGGGACCTGTTCCGCTACCCCGGCATCCGCTCGGACTCCGACCTGCACACCTTCGGCTACGAGTTCAAGCCGTGGCGCGACGAGGACGCCATCGCCAGCGCCGACAAGATCCTGGCCTACCTGCGCGAGGCCGCAACCGAGAACGGCATCGACCGGGCCATCCGGCTGCAGCACAAGGTTCTCGGCGCCTCCTGGTCGAGCCAGACCGCACGCTGGGTCGTCGACGTCGAGCGCGCCGACACCGGCGAGCGCTTCCAGATCAGCGCCAACTGGCTGTTCTGCGCCGGTGGCTACTACCGCTACGACGAGGGCTACACGCCCCGCTTCGAGGGGCGCGAGCGTTTCACCGGACAGATCGTGCACCCGCAGCACTGGCCCGAGGACCTCGACTACGCCGGCAAGAAGGTCGTCGTGATCGGCAGCGGCGCCACCGCGGTCACCCTGGTGCCCGCGATGGCCGACGAGGCCGGCCACGTCACCATGCTGCAGCGCTCACCCAGCTATGTGCTGCCGCTGCCGGGCCGCGACGTCGTCGCCAACACCCTGCAGCGGGTGCTCGGCCCCGAGCGCGGATACGCACTCACCCGCCGCAAGAACATCGCCCAGCAGCGCTTCATCTGGTCGTTCTGTCAGCGCCATCCGCGTGCCGCGCGCACGATCCTGCGCCACCTCAACGCCCGCCTGCTGCCCGAGGGCTATCCGGTCGACGTGCACTTCAACCCGACCTACAACCCGTGGGACCAGCGGCTGTGCATGGTGCCCGACGGCGACCTGTTCACCGCGATCAGCTCCGGTCGAGCGTCGGTGGTCACCGACACCATCGCGACGTTCACCGAGACCGGCATCGAGCTGGAGTCCGGCGAGCATCTCGACGCCGACATCATCGTCACCGCCACCGGCCTGAATGTGCAGGCCTTCGGCGGGATCTCACTGACGGTCGACGGCGTACCCGTCGACCTTCCCGACACCGTGGCCTACAAGGGCATGATGCTCTCCGGCGTGCCGAACTTCGCGTTCGCGATCGGCTACACCAACTCGAGCTGGACGCTCAAGATCGGCCTGCTCTGCGAGCACTTCTGCCGGCTGCTCAACCACATGGACGCCGCCGGGTACAACGTGTGCCGCGCCGAACTGGCCGACCCGGACATGCCGACCCGTCCGCTGCTGGACTTCGCGGCCGGCTACATCCAGCGTGCGGTCGACCAGCTGCCCCGGCAGGGGGCCGCCGAGCCGTGGCTGACGTCGATGAATTTCCAGGCCGACGTGAAGCTGCTGCGTGCCGACTCCGTCGAGGACCCGCACCTGCACTTCGACAAGGTCGTCGCACCCGACTCCGCCGGGGAGCTGGCGGTCGCTCCGTGAACCCGTTCGCCGGAAAGGTCGCCGTCGTCGCCGGCGCCGGCTCCGGAATCGGGGCTGCGCTGGCCGGCGAGTTGTCCCGGCGCGGAGCCCGGCTCGCGCTCAGCGACGTCAACGAGACCGCGGTACGCGGCGTCGCGGCCGAGCTGGCCGGCCACGGCACCCAGGTGCACATCGAAGCGCTCGACGTGGCCGACCGCGACGCCGTGGAGAGATACGCCGAAGAGGTCGCCGCCCACTACGGCGTGGTGCACCAGCTCTACAACAACGCCGGCATCGCCGGGATCGCCGACACCGTGCTCGAAACCCCCACGCCGAGTTCGAACGCATCATCAACGTGAACCTGTGGGGAGTCATCCACGGCACCAAGGCATTTCTGCCCCACCTGATCGACTCCGGCGACGGACGCCTGGTGAACGTGTCCAGCCTCAACGGCTACATGGCCCAGCCCGGGCTGAGCAGCTACTGCATCACCAAGTTCGCGGTGAAGACCAACATCGTCACCGCCGCCTTCGACGAGGTGCAGCGCGCCGGCACCGCCGGGCAGCGGGACCGCGAGGTCCTGGAGCGCTACAACGACAAACTGCTCACGATGCCGCCCGCCGGCTGCCCGGATCATCCTCGACGGGGTGGCCGCGAAGAAGCCGCGGGTCCTGGTCGGCAACGACGCCAGGGCCGTCGACATCCTGGTCCGGCTGCTGCCCGGCAGCTATCCGAAGCTGGTGAACCGGTTCTTCGGGAGGGTGCTGCCCGCGGCACTGGCCCCGCGCTGAAGACCGCGGCGCCAACGCTTCTCCGGCAAACGAGCCGCCACCCCGACGATCGCCGAGTACGCTCCAATCGCTGAGGGGTGATTCGGGTGGCGGGGACCGACGCTGACGAACCGTTGATCTGGTGGATTCGCGGCGCCGTGGCGACGGTGCTGGCGATCATCGTGCTCGGCTGGCTGGGGCGGCATTCGACCGGCGGCCTGCCGATGCCGCACGTGTCGCCGTGGAGCGCAGTACTGCTGGCCGCGGTGGGATTCGCGATCCTGCTGCAGGCGGGGCGGCCCTCTCGCGGCCGGGTGTGGGCCGGACGATGCCTGGCCGCCGCGGCGGCCACCCTGGCGGCGGCATTCCTCGCCATGCCCCTCGCCCAGCAAACCTGGCCCGGCCATCCCAGCGGTCAGACGGCGCTGTCGGTCCTGGCCCTGTCGGCAGCCGTGGCCGCACTGCGGCTGGAGCGCCGGTGGGTCGGGACAGCCTGGCCGGTCGGCATCGTCACCGCCTCGGTCCTTCCCCTCGGCGCGCTGGTCACCTACCTGTTCGATGCCGCCGAGATGCTCAGCCGCGCACCGTCGATCGGAATGAACGCCTCCACCGCGGTGGCCATCGTGCTCCTCGTCGACGCCGCCATCGCCGCCCGCCCGGACCGTCAGCCGGTGGCCTGGCTGACGGCGCGACCCGACCGCAGGATGCTGGTGCGGTTGGTGGTGACCTTCCTTCTCGTTCCGATCTGGGTGGCGATCTGGCGTCTGGTGCTGCTCGCGTTCGGCCTGCGCGGCGACGAAGTCTGGGTCCTGTCGGTCACCCTGGCCACCCTCATTCTGGGAATGCCGTTCTTCGTCATCAGCCGGCGCGTCCAACGAGTGATGCTCGACCAACTGGTTCAGACCCGGGAACGGGCCGAGGCCGAACGCCAACGCGCCGAAGCGGTGGAACGCTATCGCCTGCTCGCCGATAACGCCGTCGACGTCGTCGTGCACCTGCGCGACACCGAACCGGTGTGGATCTCCCCGTCGGCCGAAGCCGCATTCGGCTGGCCCGTGGAGCGATGGATCGGCGCCGATTTCCTTCCCCTCATCCACCAAGATGATCTCGAGACCATCTTCGGCGCCTTGGCCAAGAACGCCGAAGGGAAGCCGGCGGTCGAGCGCTTTCGCCTGGCGACCGCCGACGGGAACTATCGCTGGGTCGAGGGCCACGGCAAGCCGTACATCGATCCCGCCGGCGGCACCGACGGGATCATCGTCGCGCTGCGCCTCATCGACACCCAGGTCGAGGTGGAGCAGGAGCTGCAACGAGCGCTGGACTTCGCCATCGGGCTGGCTGGAGACAAGTCCGACTACGTCGCCACCGTCAGCCACGAGATCCGCTCGCCGATACACGCCATTCTCGGTTTCGCCGAACTACTCGAGGACCAGCTGGCCGCCGAAGGCCGCAACGAGGCGGCCGAGTGGTCCCGCAGAGTCCGCACCGAGGCGGAGCGGCTGTCCCGGCTCATCGAGGATCTCCTCGATCTTTCCCGCCTGGACGCCGGCAGGGCGAAGATCGCCGCCGAGCCGTTCCAGCTTCGCCTCTCGGTCGACCAGGTGGTCCAGCTCTCCAGGCTCAAGGCCGAAGCAAAAGGCCTGAAACTCAACTACTCGGTCGACCCGACCATCGCAGACTGGCGGGTCGGAGATGCCGACAGGCTGCACCAGGTACTGGGCAACCTCGTGTCCAACGCCACCAAGTTCACCCGCGAAGGCCGGGTCGACGTGGAGGTCTCCCCGGCAGCCGACACCGCGGGCGACGATCTGGTCCGCTTCGCGGTCACCGACACCGGACCGGGGATCCCGGCCGAGGAGATCGATCGCATCATGGAACCCTTCGCTCAGGTGTGGAGTTCCGACGCCGATCGGGGCAGCGGCCTGGGTCTGCCGATCACCGACCGGCTCATCAAGGCCATGGGCGGTGCCGGCCTGGCCGTCGCCAGCCTCGAAGGCCACGGGTCGACGTTCCACTTCGCAATCCCGCTGCCGGAGACACAGCCACCCGAGCCGGCCGCCGGCGAGGACTCCTCGCCCGCCGAAACCGGGTCGGACAAGACCATCCTCGTCGTCGACGACAACCCGACGAACCAATTGCTCGTGCAGGCCCAACTACAGAAGCTCGGATACCGCTGCGAGGTCGCAGGCGACGGGGCTCAGGCCCTGGAGCGCCTGGAATCGGAACGATTCGCCGCAGTGCTGATGGACTGCAACATGCCGGTCATGGACGGATACGAGGCGACCCGCCGGATTAGGGCCAGCGAGCGCGGCACCGGCGATCACCTTCCCGTTGTGGCGCTCACCGCGTCGGCATTGGGGTCCAACCGCGACGCATGCGAACGGGCCGGAATGGACGGCTTCCTCAGCAAGCCGCTGCGACTGTCCGAACTCAGCGAGGAGATCGGCCGCCTCGTCGGCTCAGGCGCGGTGAACGGCGTTGAACGAGTGGCGGTGAGCGGTTCCGGCCAGGACGATTCCGACGCCCCCGTCCTCGACGAGGCCCGTGTGGACCGGATGCTCGACGAGCTCGGCGCGATCCCGATGCAGAAGGTCGCCGCCGCCTTCGTGGCGGAGATGCCCCGGCGTCTGGGCGAACTGCTCAGGGTCGCGGCCGAAAGCGACGCCGACGCCGTGCGGCGCAGCGCGCACGCCATCCGCTCCCCCAGCGCAATGCTCGGCGCGGCGGCGTTGGCCGAACAACTCAGGGTGATCGAGGAGGCCACCGACCCCGTTGCCAACGTTTCCGAAGCACAGCTCAATCACCTGATCGAGACCTCCGTCGCTCGCCTGCATGCGAAGCTTGGGCAACGGGTGGACCAGGGAGGTGCTCCATGAAAGGTGTGTTGTTCAACGCCGTCGAGGAGGCGGTCTCTCGGGAGTGGGGCGAGGCCCTGTGGGATGAGCTGCTGACCGCATGCGAACTCGACGGCGCCTACACGGCCCTCGGTAACTACCCGGACACCGAACTCGTTTCGTTGGCGCGGGCCGCCGCCGATCGTCTGGGTGCGTCATTCGATGATGTGCTGCGGATCCTGGGACGGCTGACCTTCGAACCGCTGATGTCGCGGTACTCCGGGTTCCTGGACAGCCCGACGTCGCTGCGGGAATTCCTGCCCACGGTCAACGAACTCATTCACCCCCAGGTGCTCAAGCTCTATCCCGGGGCTTCGGTGCCACGATTCGCCCTGCGCGACAACGGAGACAGCCTCGAGTTGGACTATCTTTCGGTGCGCAGCATGTGCATGCTCGCCGAGGGGCTGATCCACGGGGTCGCCGATCACTACGGCGAGACCGTCACCGTGGACCAGCCCAGCTGCAAACAACGCGGCGACCCCCGCTGCACGATCCGGATCACTGCCGCACCGTGAGCGAGATCAGCGACCTGACCGCCGCCGTCGAACGCCTCGAGCGGCGTGCCGCCCGGGAGAAGTCGGCGCGGCTGCAGGCAGAGGCCATCGCCGAGCAGGTCGCATCGGACCGCTGGGAGCTCCGTGCGCAGCTGGAGGAGAAGCTCGCGCTGCGGACCGCTGAGCTGGAAGCGGCGCGCCGAACCGCCTCCGCAGCGGTCTCCGAACGAGAACGCTGTCTGTCCACCATGTCCCACAGCCTCCGCACATCGCTGACGGCGTTGTTCTTCCTGGCCGAATCGCTGTCGGAGGGCGAGCCGGTCGAGGCACGCCAACTACAGGATCTGCGCAACCTGCTCTCCGAGATGCAGGCCGCGATGGACGATGCGGCGTGCATGGCGACCACCGATGGCGCGAAGGCGGGCGCGGGATCGGCCCGTCCGATCCCACTGGCACAGATCGTTTCCGCTCACGAAGCCCGCTGGCACCAGGAGGCCGCCCGTTCGGGCAGGTTGCTGATCGTCGATGTCGAAACACCCGCGGGCCTGGTCGATGCCGACGCCGGAGACGACGTCGGCGAACAGGTGCTGGGTCTGATCCGCGACAGGGTGGAATCGTCGGAGCCGGTGATCGAATTGCACCTCTCCGTCGGACCCACCGGCCTGCAGATCCGTTGAGGTCGGCGGCGTTCAGTTGCTCGCGAGCCGAAACCCGACGCCCCGAACGGTCTCGATCCGGCTGCCGCTGCCGGCCCGGTCGATCTTCTTGCGCAGGTTTCCCATGTGCACGTCGACGACATGATCATCGCCGAACCAGTCGGCGCCCCAGATCGCATCCCTGAGCATCTCGCGGGTGTGGACCACCTTGGGGCGGGCGGTGATCGCGTCGAGCAGGTCGAATTCCTTCTTGGTGAGGACCACCTCGGTACCGCCCACCGTCACCCGGCGGGCGTCGGGTTCGATCCGCAGATCACCGAATACCCGCTCGCGCACAGCGGGATCGGCCTTCGGGGCGCGCACCCGTCTGCCCACGGCGCTGATGCGAGCCGACACCTCCCTGGGGTAGAACGGCTTGGTGACGTAGTCGTCGGCGCCCATCGACAACCCGACGACGCGGTCGACTTCATGGTCCTTCGACGTGAGCATCATGACGTGGGCGTCCGAGAACGCCCGCAGCCGCCTGCAGACCTCCAGTCCGTCGACCTCGGGCAGCACCACGTCGAGCAGGACGATCTCGGGCTCGAACGAGGCGGCGAGGTCGAGGCCGGCCCGCCCGTTGTCGGCGACCGCCACCTCGTGGCCGTCGCCGACCAACACCGCGCGCAACGTCTCCACCACTTCCGGTGAATCTTCGACGATCAGTACCCGCACACCCTCAGTGTGCACACATCGTCGGCCGCTTCGGGGCATATCGGCGACCCCGATCGTTCAGCGGGCCTGTCCGTTGGGCTGGGCCGCCGGGCGCCGCGGATACACCGGCTCCCTGGTGCCCCAGGCGGTTCGGCGCAGGCGACGGGTGCTGCGGAAGGTGGCGAGAAGGTTGGCGTCCATATCGGTTTCACTCCTTGCTGTTCGATTTGTTGTTCGGTCCGGTCGACAGGCAGCTCTCGCGGCGCGATCCGGTCCCCACCCGCGCCCGTATCGGGCGGTGGTCGGAACCGACTTCGCCGAGCACCTCGGCCTGCTCGACTCGCAGGTCGGTCGTGGCGAACAGGTGGTCGATCTGACTGTGGGGCCGGTGTGCCGGGTAGCTGCGCCCCCGCACGGGCCGCTGCCAGCCCTGAAAGCCCAGCCCGGCAAGCGGACCCCAGAGGTTGAAGTCTCCGCACACAACGGATCGACTGGACCCGCGCAGCACCCTGGCAAGGCGGCGGTGTTGCAGCGGTGCGAGCGGAAAGAGGTGGGTTGCATGCACGTTCGTCACCGAGATCGGCTCCGCGTGGCCGGCGTTCACCTCGACACGCAAGGCCGAGCGGTGTCCGGCCGGGTCCAGTGGCGTCCGGCCCAGGTCGATCGACACCGAGTTCCCGAGCGGCAGCCGGCTGGCGACGGCGAGCCCCCACCACCCGGTGTTCTTCGCCGGGGCCCGACGGATGTCCGGGGTCGGTTCCAGCCCTGCCCGCGCCAGCGGGAGCTCCACCAGCTGGTAACCCTCACTGAGCAGATCCTGCAGCCACCCCCCGCCCCCATCCGGCCAGAAGACCTCCTGCAGGGCGATCACCTCCGCGTCCAGAGACAGGCAGGCGCCGACGACGTCGAAGGGATCACCGTCGCTGTCGAGGCCGAAGTGCGCGTTGAGGCTCGCGATCGAGATCAGCTCGTCGTGCCCGCCGCTCATGGCGCTGCCGCCACCAGGGCGAGGGTGCGGCCCCGTGACATGTCCATCACGCCGGGCTGCGCGATCGGGGCGGCGTTCCACCTGCCCCCGGGGCGGAGGAACCGCGCGAGGGCGGCCTGGTCGATGATGCGGTAGGCCTCCGAACCTTCCTCGGGCAACAACACCCGGACCTCCAAGCCGGCCCTCCTGCCACGCGCGACACTGTTGGTGACGGCTGCCAGGCCCGCTGCTGAGAGCTGTTGCACACCGCTGAGATCGACGATGACACCGCTGGTGCCGTTCTCGACGGCCAGCGTGAAGCTGTCCCTGAGCCTCATCGCCTCGACGGCACCGACGACCGGGTGCGGTCGGAGGATCGTGACGCTCACGCCGCGACCTCCTCGATCGGGTTGAGGGCGTCGTAGCGCCCGGACAACTCGAGGATGACGCGTGCCGCGACGCTCGGCTCGGTGAGGACGAGGTCGCCGCCGTCGTCGATGCACCGCAACCTCAGGCCGATCAGCGCGTCCATTCCGGCCTGATCCAGGTATCGGACCTCTGACGCGTCGACCACCACCACGGTGCCGGCCGTGACCTGCACGGCGGTCGCCGCATCGAACTGCGGGACCTCGTGCACGTCGAAGCGATGCGGCAGGACGATCTTGTGAACGCCCCTCGGGGCGGACATCGTTGGCCGCTCGACGACTGACATCGACGTTGTCATTCTGCTTCACCTCTTGTCGCGTGATTCCGGTTGATTGTTCGGTGGGCCGCTCATCGGCCTCATCACTCAAGGTAGGGACGCAGATGCAAGGCAATGGGGTGCGCAATCTCAGGATCAGCTCAAGAAATCGAGCCGCCGCCGTCGGCCGGCGGGCAGCTCGCCCGATACAGCAGTGGCGGGCGTGCGCACTGCGCTCGCCCGCCACGGGTGGCCGAGATCAGGTTCTGTCGTAGACATCCTCGAGATGGGCCAGGTGCCAGTCGGCCACATCCGCCAGCGGGATGCCACACGCCGCGGCCCTGTTGGCCTCCCCCATCGCCGCCATGGCGGCGGGGTCGGCGAGAAGCGTCTGCAGCGCCGCGGCAAGGTCTTCGGCGTCGCCGGCCTCAAACGTGACGGCCTCGAACCCTTCGTCACGCACCACCCCGGCGAGGTCGCCGATATCGGGCAGCACGACCGCGCAACCGTACGAACCGGCCTGGTGCAGGACCCCCGAGGAGCCCGTCGTGCTCGTATACGGGAAGACGGCGACGTGTGCGGCGCCGAACACCGCGGGCACATCTTCCTCGGCGACGTAACCGGTGAAGGTGACGCCGGCCAGACCGCGGTACTTGTCCTTGACGCCGTCGAGGTATCCGAGGGCGTTGTGGCTGTCCGTGCCGGCGATGACGACCTCGGCCTCGATCCCGCGCGAGCGCAGGATCGAATGGGCATCGAGGAGCACCTCGACCTTCTTGTAGGTGCCCCACTTGCCGAAAGCCAGCAGCGACGGCGCGGCGCCGGGCGCGCGCTCGATGGGATCGGGTTCCTCGAAGCTCCCGTGCGGGGCCAGGTAGACGTTGCGGGCGCCGTAGGAGTCTCGCAGCACATCCACGTACTGGGGCATCGTCACGCAAACCTTGTCTGCGACCAGGACCATCCGGGTCACCAACCTGCCCAGGAAGGACAGCACCTTGGTGAGCACCGGGTTCGACGAGAACCCGGCCTGCTCGAGGTCGACCGTGTCGACCAGGTTGTGCAGCAGAACCACCGACGGCGTCCCGGTCACGCGCAGGATCAGCGGCAACATCAGCCCGACGGCGGCGGCCACCTTGCCGGCACCGAAGCTGGTGAAGTGGGCGTTCACCAGCACCACGTCGACGCCGGACGAGCGCACCGCCCTGGCGATCCTGATCGGGTTGTGTAGCGACCCGTACCGCCAGGCCGGCACCGCCCTCGCCCCTTCGGGCAGGTCGGTGACCGGCTGCTCGGTTTCGTCGTGCAGGATCGTCAGCTCGCCGACCTCGGGTTTGGCCGCCAGGTGACGGGCCAGGTGGTAGCCGTACTCGTTCAGCGTCGTCTGGCTCGGCGGGTAGGCGGTGACCAGGCCGACCCGCAGTCCCCGGTTCGTCGTCATGTCCACCCTCCTCATGCCGCCAGGCCGGCGACGCGCGTCGCAGCGTAGTGACCGCACAGGCTGCGATACCGCAACGCCGCGACATCACGCAGGAAGCGCAGCGATTCGCGACCCGGGTTGACCTTCGAGCCCGGCGCCTCGAACCAGTTCACCGGGATCTCCTCGATGTCGATGTCCCACCGCTGGGCCAGCCAGAGGATCTCCAGATCGAAGGAGAAGCCGTCGACGCGCGAGGCCCCGAACAGGGCTTGGGCCGCTTCGCGGGTGAACAACTTGAAACCGCACTGGGTGTCCTTGACCCGGACCCCGGTGACCTTGCGGACGCCACCACGCAGGCTTGCGCTGATAACGCTGCGAAGCCTGCCCCGGCCGCGTTCGTCGGCTCCCTCGGCTGCTCTGGAGGCCACCGCCACACCGACCCCCTGCTCGACGGCACCGAGGAGCCGGTCGAATTCCTCGATGGGGGTGGACATGTCGGCATCGCTGAACAACACGTACCTGCCCCTGGCCGCGGTCACGCCTTCCCGGACTGCCGCGCCCTTGCCACGGTTGACCCCGGGTTCGAGAACCCGGACGTTGGCCAGCCCCAGTGACCTCACCAGGTCGACGGTGCCGTCGGTGCTGCCGTCGTCGGACACGATCAGCTCCCAGGGAAGCCCCGAGGAGCACAGGTGGGCGGCGATCGCACCGATCGTCGGCACGATCCGGTCGTATTCGTCGAACGCCGGGATCACCACCGAGACATCGGGCGTCACGGGAAGTTCGGTGTCTCGCCAGGCAAGGAAATCGGAATAGGTCATCGGGTGCGTCCTTTCGTCCTGGAATGAACGTAGGAACGACGCTTCAAGATGCCCCCGGGCCGAACGTCAAGAAGTTCTCAAGTTTCCCGGCGGCCGTCGTGCAGCTCGCGGTCGACGGCTCAGCGCCCGAACCTTGACCGATTCTTGAACTTGCGTAGCGGACTCGCTTGAAGACCCGGCCCGATCATCAGTGACGTGACCATCACCGAACAATCCGTCGCCGCGCACCGCGAGCGCCGAACAGAACCGAGCGCCGCGCGCCAGCAGGTGAACGGCGCGTTGATCCTCACCGTGACCATTCTCGGCGTGAGCGCGGCGAACTACCTGCTCAACCTGCTGCTGGCCCGTTTCCTCACGCCCGCGCAGTTCGGCGACGCCAACCTGGCGATCAACCTGGTGCTGGCGGCCGCCGCGGCCGCGGCCACGCTTCAGCTGTTGTCGGCCCGCAACAGCGCGATCGGCGGTCCGGCCGGGATCGAGGCGCGCCGCCGCCTGATGCGCTGGGCATGGGGCGTCGGAACCGGCCTCGCAGTCGGGCTGGTGCTGGGTTCGTCGGCTCTGGCCGAGCTCTTCAGCACCTCCACACCGTTGGTGTTCGTCGTGATCGGGGCCGGCCTGCCCATCTACCTGGCGCAGGCGGTCATGCGCGGCGGCCTGCAGGGCGACCTACGGCTGGGTCGTCTGGCGAGTAGCTACGCCGCCGAAGCCGCAACGCGGGTCGGGATCGCCGTGGCGCTGCTCGCGCTCGGATTCGGCGTGGTCGGGGCCGCCGTGGCGATCTCACTGTCGTTCGTGGCCTCGGCGGTCGTCGCCCACCACCGGGTCGTGGACGCCACCGGGCAGGGGCACGGCGAGCAGCGCCCGTCCCGCGCCGAGCAGGGCGGACTGGCCACCGTTTCGGTGGCCGCCACGATTCTGCTGGTGGGGCAGGTCGTGATCGCCAACGGGGACGTCGTGCTGGCCAAGGCGGTGATGGATCCCCAGGCGGCGGGCACGTATGCCGGGGCCGCGATCATCGGACGGGCGCTGTACTTCCTGTCCTGGGCGATCGTGCAGAGCACCTTTCCGATCGTCGCGCGGGCCACCACCGCCGGCGAGCGACGCAACGCACTGATCCGGGCGCTGGCGATGGTCACGGCCACCAGCGTGGCAGGTGTCGTCGGGCTGGCGATCCTGGGCGGCCGACTCGCCCCGCTGCTGCTCGGCCCCGACTACGGAGACGCCGTCGATCTACTGGTGCCGTACGCGATAGCGACCGCCCTGTTCACCGTGGCCAACCTGGTCGCCAGCGTCGACCTCGCCAGCGGACGCTGGCTGGCACCTGCAGCCCTGCTGCTGGGTGCCGCACTGCAAACACTGCTGCTGGTCGTCTACGGCACCACCCCGATGGCGATGGTGGTCGCCCAGGTCGTCGCGATGGCGGTGACAACGGTGCTGGTCACCGGGGCCCACCTCTGCGACAATCGGTCCCACCGGCAAAGCTGCGGGCCGGCGGATCCCGCCGACGAGCACGGAGGTCGATGAGATGGCCGCCACGTCACGCAACGGGCTTCGGTCGGTCACGTCCGCACACCCCGGCCACCCCGCACCGCAGCAGCAGCGACGCCGCGTCCTGTTCCTCGGCACCCACGGCCAGGCCAACGTCGGCGACGAACTCCTCCTCGACACCTTCCTCACCGAGCTCGGTACCGACAACACGTACGCGGTCAATTCCTATGACCCGCAAACGACAACCGAACAGCTGTCGGACCGTTTCGAGGTGACGGTGTTCGACACCGGCGCAGACCGCCTCGGGCTGCTGCGCAACCTGTGGCGCTGCGATGTCGTCGTGTTCGGCGGCGGCAACATCCTCAAGGAGCTCTACCGTTCGGTCGGCAGGTGGAGGTATTCGACGCTGGTCATGGTCCTCGGGGTGGTGGCGCTGGCCCGGCTGGCCGCCAAACCGGTGCTGATGGCCAATGTCGGCATCGGGCCGGTGCAGTCGACGTTCGGCCGGGTGCTGGTGCGGGCCATCCTGCGACTGGTCTGGCTGATCTCGGTGCGCGACGCGGGCTCGTATCGCTTCGCCTCCTCGGTCGGTTGTCCGTCCCACAAGCTGCGCCTGGTGCCCGATGCCGTCTGGGCGCGCGATCCCGATTCCCTTTGCGGGCAAACGGATTCCGCCACCGGAACCGATCGGCTGCGGATCGCGGTGAACCTGAACAAGGACGTCGACGTCGCCGATGAGTGGGATCGGTTCCTGGACCGGCTCGTCGCCGCTCTGAACGACGTCGCCCGAACCCGCGACGTCGAGTTCCACGCGCTGCCGATGCAGTGCGGCTTCAAACGTGGAACCGATCTCGAGATGCTCGAGGACGTGTTCGGACGGCTCGACGCTCCCACACACATCCACGCACCCACCGACCACCGGGAGGTCGCCTCGATCATCGCTGGGTGCGATGTCGTCGTCAGCGAACGGCTGCACGCCCTGGTCCTTGCGGTCGTCCTCGGCTGCCCGGTCGTCGCCCTGCCCTACGACGTCAAGGTCCGCGAACTGGCCGACCAGCTCGGAATCCAGGACCGGTCGTTCGACGTTTCGGCCGGCCTCGAGCCGGAGGCGCTGGCCGCAGCGATCCTGCGCACCGCTGACGAAACCGGGCCGGAACGCGACCGGGTCGCCGCGGTCGCGGCAGGTAGGCGGCGTGAGGCGGCCGCCGGATTCGCGGCCGCCCGAGCCTGGGTGGCGGCCCCGGCACGGTCCTGGGAGCTGCTCAGCACGTGACGATCGCCGCCGAGCCGTCCGAGGGTGTCTCCGCCGCCGGGACGGCGGGTGCGCGCGACACCCCACCGGCCGGCCGGCACCGATCCCCGTTCAGCACAGACGGCTTCGCCTACCAGCGCATCGCGCTGGCGGTGTGCGCGCTGTACTACGTCGCAAGCCTCATCGTGTTCCGCGATGTCGCCGCCGCGATACCGGACATCCTCTCCGGCGACCGGGTCCTCGTCGGCGACGAACTGGTGCCGTTCTTCAACCCCAGCAGCCAGCTGTTCGAGCAGGCCCTCGGCGAGTTCAACGAGCTGACCAACGGTTACGAGTTCAGGGTCCGATACTCGTTTCTGACCACCTGGCTGCGGCACTACATGGTGCTGCCGTTCGCGGTGTTGCTCGTGCTCCCCACGATCGTCAGCGCCGCGTACCTGAGCACCGCGTGGTTCATGCGACGGGCTTTCCCCGCTCTGCCGGCGACGACGGTGTACCTGTCGGTGGGGGCACCGACGGCGCTGATCTACATGATCATGATCTACGCCAAGGTCACCCACTTCTACACGCTGGTGCTCGGTCTGTGTCTGATGACTATCAGCGCTTTCCTGATGATGGACGCGCTGTTGTTCCGGCAGGCCCGCTGGGGCCGCCGGATGATCGCCGCATGCCTGGTGACGCTACTCAATCCGGCTGTGCACTACCTGGTTCTGTTCGCGCTGTTCCTGGGGCTGGCCGTGGTGACGCTGGTGATCGGCGAGATGGCCAAGTTCGTCCGCTCCGGGGCGCTGACGGGGCTCAGACGGGCGCTGCGGGTGCCGCTGCGCACCCGGTGGGCCCAGCTTCGCGGCTTCGTGGGGTCAGCGGGCCGACGAGCCAGAATCCGTGCGCTGCTGGTGAAGGCGAACGCCACGACGACCATGAAGTGCGGGTGGGCACTGGCCGCACTGCTGGTCTTCGCCCTCATCCCGTACGCCGTCTTCGTGAAGTTCGTTGCCCTGCGCGGCGTCGGCGAGCTCTCCGAGACGGTGCCGGGCGACTACTACTTCATCCGCGATGCGTCGGTGTCGCTGGTGCACATCCTGTCCTGGGACCTGGCCGGAATCATGGACAAGATCAACTTCGGCGACTACCTGGCGAAGGTTCCCAGGGTCTCCAACATCGTCTACACCCTGTTGATCCTCGTTCCCATCGCCGTGCCGGCGGTGCGCCGCACCCTGCTCACCGGCCGCCCGCAGCGCCAGCTTTTCGGCGTCATCTATGTCAACGTCACGTTCGCGGTCTGGGCCACAGTCGGTTACGGCGACCCGGCCTGGTTCCCGACCTTCCACCGCTCCATCGCCGCACTGACCCGTTCGGTCGCCGAGCTCAACCCCACCGCCGGCGATGCCGCGATGACGCTGGCGTCCACGATCGTTCAGGTTCTGCGGTTTCCGCACCGCTTCCAGCTGATCCTGTTCATGCTGGGACCGTTGTTGCTGGCGCTTCCGATCGCGTGGGCGCTTCGCGTCATCGGACGCCGAGCCGAGGCTCGTGCCACTGCTGCGAACCGTTTTCGATGGCGCAGGTGGGCCACGGCTCCGGTCGCGCTCACCGTCGTGATGAGTCTGGCCCTGTTCGCCCCGCTGCTGTCCAACGAGAGCTACCGATCGGCCTACACCACAGGCGACTTCGACGACTTTCTGTCCGCCTACCCGGTAGGCGACCTGAGGGATCTGAAGAACGAACTGGTGAAACTGCCCAAGGGCAAGACGGTGGTGCTTCCGCCCACCGAGACGGCCAAGCTGGTGGTGGGCCCCGACGAGGTGCCGCACAAGTTCATCGACAAGTTCTACATCTACTACCTGGACCAGCCGAGCTTCTACTACGGCCTGACCGGCGACAAGAAGAACAAGTTCGAGTTCTTCCTGCTGCTGCGGGCGCTCTACTACAAGCAGGACTGGTGGGTCGACATCGCCCGCGACATGGGCCTGGAGTACGTCGTGCTGAACAAGCAGGTGGAGAACAACCGCGGAGTCGGCGCCGAATACCTGCCCGACATCGAGGCCTACCTCAGGGAAGGGATCGAGGCGGTTCCCGGGCACGTGGCCCAGCTCTACGAGAACGACAGTTTCGTCCTGTATCGACTCGACGACCCGGCTCCGCCGGACCGGCCGGTGCTGCTGTTCGACACCTCCTGGAATGGATTCCTGAACACCGTCTTCGACCGCCTCGACCTGAGCCGTTGCTATGACTTCCAATATATTTCGGATTTCGCAGGCACCGAGAGCGGAGATCCGGTGGAGCTCATCACCGCGAATCCGCAGGAGGCGGCGCTGGACATCTGGTCGGTCGACCACCCTGGCAGCTTCTTCGCCCCGACTCCCAACGGCAACGCGTTCAACTCCGACGTGGTCACCTCGGCCTACTACCTGTCGCCGATGTTCCGGCTCTTTCTGATGTTCTCGTTCACCAAGTTCAACCGCACCGAGGTGGTGACCCCCGGCATCTTCGGCACCCTGTCCGGTTCGTTCACCGGGCTGCCCAGAGCAACCGAGGTCAAGGTTCCGGTCCGCGTTCCCGCGGCCGGTCGCTATCGGGTGCTGATGCGCGCCGCGGCGACCGGCAACGACGTCGAGGTGCGGTCCAAGACGCTCGGTCTGGACAACAGACTCGAACTTCGTTCACCGCCCGAGGCGCTGCAGTACTTCGGCAAGAAGGTCGTGTACGACCCGAATCGTGAACCCACATCAGTTGATCCGCTTTCGGTTTCGCAGCTTTCGCAACTCCTCCCGAATGAGCTCATCCCGGTGAACCTGCGCTACGCCTACTTCGACCTCGGGACGGTCACCGCCGACGCCGGCTCCTACACCGTGGCGATCGACAAGCTCGACGAGAACCCGATGCTGCTTGAGGGGCTGCTGCTCGTTCCGGAGGACGAGTACCAGTCGATGAGCCTGCCGCCGTCGGTCAACGTGGTGGAAAACGTGAATGACCTGAACTGTTCTCAACGTTCGGACGTCCGTTCCGGGGTGCAGTCGGCCGATCCGGTCGGAGGTGAGGTGAACGAGGGCCCGACGCTGGAGCAACTCCTGGAGTTGCTCGGCGGCATGGATGATCTCAAGACGGCCGAGCCTGGCGGGATCGGCGGAAGGTGGCTGCACCTCGCCGCGACGATCCTGCTGCTGCTCGCCGCTGCCGCGGTGATCCGCCGGCACATCCGGCGCGATCCGGACGAGTGACCGCGACCGCCGCGTGAGGGCGATCTTCAGGCGAAACCGACTGCGGCGCCCGCGGAAATCGCCTCGTCTCGCGAACCCGCGACGACCAGCCACGACAGCCCGTCTGCATCCGCACACAACATCGTCGCCCCGTCGACGTCGGCGATCCATTCCGGACCGGCGCCGACGTTCTGCGCGTTGTCCGCGCGGGGGAAGCTCTGCGTCGAGCTGATCAGTACGACCTGCTCCCCCTGCGCATCGGCGTAGCGATACAAGGTGGCCGGTTGGTCGCCGATCGTCTTGTGATCCGTTCCGGTCCAGACCAGGTCGCCGATCCGCGCGACGGGGGGACGTGCCCCGGTGCCTGCCTCCTGGCTCGACCGGACTTGGTATTCGGCGGCCGCCGCGCGCAGCGGGTCCGCCGACCGCCCGGTCAGCAGCGTCACGACTCCGGTCAGGCCCGCTGCGACCAGGATCACCAGCACCGCGGCTGCGGCACGCCGGCCAGAACCTGCGGTGTGGAACCAGCGAGCGGGCCGTGTCGACCGTGCCCCGTCCGGTGGCGCAGCAGCGATCGTGCGCAACAGCTCCCTGGCCGACTGCGGTGCCGACTCGCGCAGGGACTCGGCGAGGCCGCGACCCTCGCGTGCTGTCGCCATCTCGGTCCAGCAGGCGTCGCAGCTCATCATGTGCGCCTCGAAAGCACGGCGTTCCTCAGGGGACAGCTCTCCGGCGAGATACCGTGCGGCGCCATCGGCGGCGTCGTGCCCGGGTCCGTTCATCGCTGCCCTCCTCCGTCCTGCAGGCCTGTCCTGTCTTCGCGGGCCGCGGCGGGATCTTCGGCGAGCCCGTTGACCGCCCGCGCCAGGGCTTTGCGCCCGCGATGCACCCTGGCCAACACCGTCCCCCGCGAACACTGCTGCACCTGCGCGGTCTCCGCGGCGGTCAGTCCGCAGATATCCATCAGCGTGATGGCCACCCGCTGATGTTCGGGCAGGGTCCACAACGCCTGTTCGACCACCGCGAGCTGCACGTGGCGGAGCGCGACGTCCGCCACGTCTACGGCGTCCACCGGATCGAGACCGACCGGCCAGCCCACCTCGGGGCGCCGCCCCGTCTTTCGTGCCCGGTCGCGGGCGAGGTTGAGGCAGATCGTGGACAGCCACGGCTTCAGCGATTCCGGCCGGGATCCCGTGCACCACGAGGCCCAGGCGTTCTCCAGGGTCTCCTGCACGAGGTCCTCGGCGTCGACCCGGCGGTGGGCGAGTCGGCGTGCGAGGTTGTGCACGACGTCGATACACGGCATCACTGCTGCGACGAAGGACTCACTGGTTGTGGTCACCTCTTGTGCCGCCCGTCCGATCGGTGGGTCAGACCCCTGTCATCTGCCGGCCGGTCCTGCCCACCGCCAGCACCGGTTCGGAACTGCGCGGCCCACTGGAGAAGAAGGCCAGCCCCACCAGTGTGCCGAACACGATGTGCACGACGAGCTCGAACGGCTGATTGGCATTCTGGAACGTGTTGAACACCAACGGCGCCAGGACCAGGAAGTTCACCACATAGAGCAGAACCCCGTAGCCGAATCCGACGATCGCGACCGTGCCATTGGACTTCAGCAGCGGAGTGATGGTCGCGAAGGCGATACCGAAGATCGCGGACAACACCAGATGGATCGCCCAGCCCAAGCCGACGCTGGTCGAACCGTCGGCCATCGCGGCGTCGCCCTGGACGATCGTCGAGATCATCCGCAGCGGCATGTCGGCGGCGCCACCGCCGGCCGAAGCCAGCCACATCGTCACCAGGATGAACAACAGGCCCGCGACCAGGCCGGCGATCGCGCCGCGCAACAGACGTGCGCCGACGGGATCGGCATGCCGGGCGGAAGTAGACGAAGCGGTCATGATTCATGCACCCTTTCGGTCAGCGTTCTTCTACCGGGTAAGGACGCCGGCGTTGCGGCCTTGATTGCACGGGATAAGCCTGCAGATCTTCGAGCCCGACGCCCGGAGGCCCACCGGGTCGCCCTCGACGAATCACGCCTTCGCCCAACTGATCGTCGAGCGACTCCGACATCAACTTGTCAGGACTGACATATTCCAATATTCTGTCAGTCATGACAGATTTTTCCGGTGGCGAGCCCTCAGCGCCAGTCAGCGATTTCCAGGGAACCGTCCGCGAGGACATCCGGGACTCCGTGCCGGACTGGGCACCCTACCGGGCGCCGAGCGCACCCGAGGGGGCACCCAATGTGCTGTACCTGCTGTGGGACGACATCGGGATCGCGACCTGGGACTGCTTCGGCGGTCTGGTCGACATGCCCAACATGAAACGCATCGCCGATCACGGGATCCGGTTGACCCAGTTCCACACCACGGCGCTGTGCTCCCCCACCCGCGCTGCGCTGTTGACCGGCCGCAACGCCACCACGACCGGGGTCGCCGCCGTGGTGAACATGGCGCAGGGCTTTCCCGGCCATCACGGGCGCATACCCGCCGACACGGCGCTGATCTCGGAAACGCTCGCCGAGCAGGGCTGGTCCACCTACGCGGTCGGCAAGTGGCATCTCACGCCGTCCGAGGACTGCCATGCCGCGGGCACTCGCCGGTACTGGCCACTGAGCCGGGGATTCGACAGGTTCTACGGCTTCCTCGACGGGATGACCGACCAGTGGTACCCGAGCCTGGTCAGCGACAGCCGCCCCATCGACCCACCGGCGACTCCGGAGCAGGGCTATCACCTGTCCAAGGACCTCGCCGACAACGCGATCGGGTTCCTGCGCGAGCACCGGTCGGCGGCGCCGGACAAGCCGTGGTTCATGTATCTGTGCCCCGGCGCCGGGCACTCGCCGCACCAGGTCGACGCCGAATGGGCCGATAGGTACCGAGGCAGGTTCGACATGGGCTATGAGCGCTACCGGGAGATCGCGCTGGCCAACCAGAAGGCGATGGGACTGCTGCCCGAGCACACCGAACTGTCGCCGATGAACCCCTACGCCGACTGCACGAACCCCGACGGGTTGCCGTGGCCCGAACACGACACCGTGCCCCCGTGGGATTCGTTGTCCGCAGAGCAGAAACAGATCTCGAGCCGGATGGCCGAGGTGTTCGCCGGCTTCCTGAGCTACACCGACGCCCAGATCGGCCGCATCCTCGACCATCTCGACGAGACCGGCCAGCTGGACAACACCATCATCGTCGCGATGTCCGACAACGGCGCCAGCGGCGAAGGTGGCCCCGTCGGAAGCCTCGACGAACTGGTGTCGCTGCGCGGCGGCCCGGAGGCCGTGCCCACACTGGACAAGTGCGACGAGTTCGGCGGGCCGGCCACCAGGATGAACTACCCGAACGGCTGGGCGATGGCCTTCAACACCCCATTCAAGCTGTTCAAACGCTACGCATCGCACGAGGGCGGTATCGCCGACCCCTGCATCGTCTCCTGGCCGCAGGGACTGTCCGCCCGGGGAGAGGTCCGCGATCACTACGCCCACGTCAGCGACATCACCCCCACGGTCTACGACCTGCTGGCCCTGCCTGCGCCCGCCACCGTGAAGGGAATCGCACAACGACCGTTGGAAGGAACCAGTCTCGCTGCAGCACTGAAGGACTCGTCTGCCTCAGCAGACAAGCACACCCAGTTCTATTCGATGCTGGGCAGCCGCGGCATCTGGCACGACGGTTGGTTCGCCAACACCGTGCACCCGACGACCTCCGCCGCACCGCACATTCCCGGATGGTCGAATTTCGACCGGGATCGATGGGAACTGTTCCACATCGACACCGATCGCAGCCAGGTCCACGACCTCGCCGCCGTGCATCCCGGCAAGCTCGACGAACTCAAAGACCTGTGGCATGCGGAGGCGAAGCGGTACAACGCGTATCCGCTGAACGACCTCAGCCTCTACGAGCTCATCGCACGTCTGGCCACCAATGGACTCAGCGCACCGCCGCAACGCGCGACATACCTGCCCGGCACCCCGGCCCAGCACACCCCGACGGGCGGATTGATCCGCGGCAGGTCGTTCTCGCTGCGCGCACCGGTGTCGATCGAAACCCCAGATGCCCAGGGCGTGTTGTTCTCCCAGGGCAGCAGATCGGGCGGGCATGCCCTCTACGTCATCGACGGAAGGCTGCGGTACACGAACAACGTCGGCGGCGTCGAGAGCAGCGTCACCTCCGACGAGCCGATCGCGTTGGGAAACAGTCTGTTAGGGGTGGAGTTCACCCTCACCGGGACCGGCGAAAGGCCTCTCGAGGTCGTCGGGGATGTCGTGCTGTCCGTCGACGGGCGCAGCGTCGGTTCGACGAAAGGGATGCCGATGACCGGATTCGATCCGTTCCAGGCCGTGTCCGCCGGGCGCAGCGTGGCCTACTCGGTCTCTGCCGACTACGTCTCGCCGTATCCGTTCCGAGGCGGGGTGCTCCATGAAGTCACGATCGATTTCATCGAGGCCGGCCAACATCCCCCCGACACGGCCGTGGCAATGCAGTTCGCCCGCGACTGACCCGACCTAGCCTCGCGCCACAGAGATCTCCACCCGGAACGACAACACCCCCGGCCCAGCGGGCCGGGGGTGTCTCGTGTGCAGTCACTCAGTGATGGTGGTGATGCCCGTGGCCGTGGCCATGGCCGTCATCCTCTTCCTCTTCCGGCTTGTCCACGACGGCGGTCTCGGTGGTGAGCACCATGCGCGCCACCGACGCGGCGTTGAGCACCGCCGAGCGGGTGACCTTCACCGGGTCGACGACCCCGTCGGCGGTGAGGTCGCCGTAGCTCAGCGTCGCGGCGTTGAAACCGTGCCCGGCCGGCAGCTCGGACACCTTGTTCACCACGACCGAGCCGTCCAGCCCGGCGTTGGTGGCGATCCAGTACAGCGGAGAGGCCAGCGCGGCGGCGAACAGTTCGACGCCCAGCGCCTCATCACCCGACGTGGACTTGCGCAGGTCGTCGAGGTTGGCACGGGCCTGGACCAGTGCCGCCCCGCCACCGACGACGATGCCCTCCTCGACGGCGGCCTTGGCCGCCGCGACGGCGTCCTCGACCGCTTCCTTGCGCTTCTTCAGATCGGTCTCGGTGGCCGCGCCGACCCGGATGACCGCGACGCCGCCGGCCAGCTTGGCCAGCCGCTCCTCGAGCTTCTCGCGGTCCCAATCCGAATCGCTGTTCTCGATCTCGGCGCGCAGCTGCGCCTTGCGGCCGTCGATGGCCTCCTGGGTGCCGCCACCGTCGACGATCACGGTGCTGTCCTTGTCGACGACGACGCGGCGCGCGGAACCCAGCACCTCGAGGCCGGCCTCGCGCAGGATCAGCCCGACGTCCGGGTTGACCACCTGTCCGCCGGTGACGACCGCCAGGTCGTCGAGGAACGCCTTGCGACGGTCACCGAAGAACGGTGCCTTGACCGCGACGGCCTTCAGCGTCTTACGGATGGCGTTGACGACGAGAGTCGAAAGAGCCTCGCCCTCGACGTCTTCGGCGACGATCAGCAGCGGCTTGCCGGCCTCGGCGACCTTCTCCAGCAGCGGGAGCAGGTCAGGCAGCGAGCTGATCTTCTCGCGGTGCAGCAGCACCAGCGCGTCCTCGAGCACCGCTTCCTGCGAATCGAAGTCGGTGACGAAGTAGGCCGACAGGAAACCCTTGTCGAAGCCGACACCCTCGGTGATCTCCAGCTCGGTGCTCAGCGAGGACGACTCTTCGACCGTCACGACGCCGTCGGCGCCGACCTTGGTCATCGCCTGCCCGACCAGCTCGCCGACCTGCTGGTCGCGCGAGGACACAGTGGCGACCTGGCCGATGGCCTGACTGTCCTTGACCGGTGTGGCGGAGGCCAGCAGCGCCTCGGACACGGCGTCGGCGGCCTTGCTGATACCTGCGCCGAGCGCGATCGGATTGGCACCCGCGGCGACGTTGCGCAGCCCGCCCTTGACGAGGGCCTGAGCCAGCACGGTGGCGGTGGTGGTGCCGTCGCCGGCGACGTCGTTGGTCTTGGTGGCCACCGACTTCACCAGCTGCGCACCGAGGTTCTCGAAGGGATCTTCGAGATCGATGTCGCGGGCGATGGTCACACCGTCGTTGGTGACGGTCGGACCGCCGAAGGCCTTGGCGAGCACCACATGCCGGCCGCGGGGGCCCAAGGTCACCTTGACCGCGTCAGCGAGCTTGTCCACGCCCGCCTCCATGGCGCGGCGCGCGGTTTCGTTGAACTCAATCTGTTTGCTCATAGATGTCTTTCCCTATATCGAGGGCAAAACGTATGCCGCCCCGGACATCACCCGTGCATGCGGGTAAGTCCGGGGCGGAACACGATTCGCTTACTTGGCGACGACAGCCAGAATGTCGCGGGCCGAGAGGATCAGGTACTCCTCGTTGTTGTACTTGATCTCGGTGCCGCCGTACTTGCTGTAGATGACCACGTCGCCCTCCGACACGTCCAGAGGAATCCGCTTCTCGCCATCCTCATCCCAGCGGCCGGGGCCAACTGCGACGACGGTGCCTTCCTGCGGCTTCTCCTTGGCGGTGTCGGGGATGACCAGACCGGAAGCGGTCGTGGTCTCGGCCTCATTGGCCTGGACGAGGATCTTGTCCTCGAGTGGCTTGATGTTAACGCTCGCCACGATGGAGCCCCTTCACTGTTACTGATGTAGGTGTATGTGTGTGACCGCCGGTTGTCCGCCTCGCGCCGTCGTCGCGGGT
Source organism: Mycobacterium sp. ABE4_509 (assembly GCF_056160785.1). NCBI lineage: Bacteria > Bacillati > Actinomycetota > Actinomycetes > Mycobacteriales > Mycobacteriaceae > Mycobacterium > Mycobacterium sp. ABE4_509. Next base: position 27,288 of record NZ_JBSWXU010000064.1, read on the forward strand.
GCCGACACGGGGTGGCCCGACTGCCACCTAGCACTCTATACACGCGAGTGCTAGCACTCAAGGTCGGGTATGTGCCTGTTTTCTCAGAGCGCACAAGAGGGGCGCCCAGTCGGGCGTGCCTCGTGTGGTGGGGTGGTCGTCGAGACTGCGTCCAGGGTTGTGTTTTCGCAGCGTCAGCCGCCCTGGGCGCAGTCTCGACGGGGGCTACGGCACGTCGACGTAGTAGACCTGGCCGGTGACGACGCCCTGGCGGTTGCCGTCGGCCTCGAGCGCGCTGATGGTCGGCTGGGCGTCGGATCCGCCGGGGGCGGCGGCGGCCGGGGCGGGCGGCGGACAGGCGGCAGC
>NZ_JBSWXU010000065.1:0-27624 GCF_056160785.1 Mycobacterium sp. ABE4_509
GGCGCGAGCGGCTCTGGCGCCGCGCGCTGACCGGCACCGCGGCGGGCGGCCTCATCCTGGCCGGCGCGGTGCTGAGCCAGAATCCGTGGCGCTCGGTGGACGGCTACGTCGGACACTCCGCCGGGGTGCAGCTGCTGGCGCTGCTTTCGGTGATCGCCGTCGCCGTTTCCGTTGCGGTGCCGATGCACCCGCGCACCCCGGGCGGCGAGGACCTCGCCGAATCCGGCCATGAGCCCGGGGCTTCCGGCCAAGATGGAGACCATGATCGCCCCGACACCCGTCCCCCCGATCGGCACCCAGGTATCGGGGCTGGCCGCGCAGGACCCTGACGCCGCGGCGGTGACGTGCGCCGGCGTCACCGTCACCCGGGCCGAACTCGACGCGACGACCAACCGCCTCGCCCGGGCCTTCGCGTCGCTGGGCGTCGGCGTCGGCGACTACGTCACGATCGTGCTGCCCAATTCGCTGGACTGGGTGTACGCGGTGCTGGCCTGCTGGAAGCTCGGCGCGACCCCGCAACCGTTGTCGGCGCGGCTGCCCGACGCCGAACTGGCGGCGCTGCTGGAGCTGCGCCGGCCCGCACTGCTGGTCGGCCGAGAAGACCCGACCGGCCGCACCGCGCACGTCGGCACCGACGTCGCGGCCGGTTTCGCCGCCGACCCGCTGCCCGAGGCGGTGTCTCCGGTGTGGAAATCGATGGCCTCGGGGGGCAGCACCGGGCGCCCCAAGCTCATCGAGGCCGGAGGTGACAGCAGGATCCCGGCCGCCATCGGCTCACCGCTGGGCGCGGAGCCCGGCGACGTCACCCTGGTCTCGGTTCCGTTGAGCCACAACACCGGTTTCACCACGTTCGCGATCGGCCTGCTGCAGGGCCACCACCTGGTGGTGATGCCGCGTTTCGAACCGCACGAGTTCCTGCGTCTGGTCACCGAACACCGGGTGACGTTCCTGACCACCGTCCCGACCATCATGCAGCGGCTGCTTCCGGCGTACCGCTCGGATCCGGGCGCCTACGATCTGTCCTCGATCCGGCGCTTCTGGCATCTGGCCGCGCCGTGCCCTCCTGCGGTCAAACACGCCTGGATCGAGCTGCTGGGCCCCGAAGTTGTATGGGAGCTCTACGGCGGCACCGAATTACAGGCGCTGACATTCATCTCCGGCGAGCAGTGGCTGGCCCATCCGGGGTCGGTCGGGGTGGTCGTCGCAGGCGAGATGAAGGTGCTCGACGAACACGGACGGGAGTGCCCGCCCGGGGTGCCCGGCGAGATCTACATGCGCCCGGCGCCGGGTGCCCGACCCACCTACCGCTACATCGGTAGTGCGGCCAACAGCCGGGACGGCTGGGACTCCCTGGGCGACCTGGGCTGGTACGTCGACGTCGGCGACCAGCGCTACTTCTATCTCAGCGACCGCAGGGTCGACATGTTCACCGTGGGCGGCCGCAACGTCTATCCCGCCGAGATCGAGTCGGCGCTGGCCGAGCATCCAGAGGTGTTGTCCAGCTTGGCAGTCGGGCTGCCCGACCCGAACTCCGGTGATCTGGGCCAGGTTCCACACGTCATCGTGCAGGCGACCCCCGGGGCGGAGCTGACCGAGGACGCCGTCCGTGTCTTCCTCTCCGAGCGCCTCGCGTCCTACAAACTGCCGCGCTCGGTGGAGTTCACCGACCGGCCGCTGCGCGACGATGCGGGCAAGGCACGCAGGTCGGCGGTCCGCGACGAGGTGATCTCGCGGCGGGCCGCGGAATCGGGTTAGGCGCGGCGGGTGACGGCGGCGTCTCATTCGGGTTGAGGAGTGGTGTCACACAGTTGTTCTCCCGTCCGCGACTGGCCATCATCAGTCGGGTGACATCCCGGTCAGCGACGACGGACATCCGGCTCGCCGCTCGTTTCGCCGCTCTCGCCTCGCTCGGGGCCGCGGTCATCCACGTCGCCGTCGCCCCGGCGCACTGGCACGAATGGATGCCCGCCGGCCTGTTCTTCGTCGGCGTCGCGTTGTTTCAGCTGACCTGGGCGGCCGCAGTGCTGATCCGGGGCACCCCGGCGGTGCTGGCCGCGGGAATCCTGCTCAACGCCGGGGCCATCGCGCTGTGGGCGCTGTCGCGCACCGCAGGAGCACCGGCCGGCCCACACGCCGGCGAACCCGAGCTCATCCAGGCGGCCGACCTGTGCGCGCTGCTGCTCCAGATCTACGTCGTGATGGGCGCCGGCTGGGTCTGGTACCGCGGTCGTCACGCCGCGCCGATACCCGCTTTTGCGCACTCGGTGGTGCTGCTCGGCGCGGTGGGGGTCGTGTCGTTGGCGTCCACCGTCGGCGTCGCCTCGGGTCTGCAGCACGGCCACCATCCGTCGGCCGGCGCGGAAACCGGCCAGCACGGATCGGACACCGGCCATGCCGGCGAGCACCACAGCACCCACCCGGCACCGCAGCCTGACATCGCCATGCCACTCGGAACACCACCGGGACCGGCTCCGGCGCCCGCGCCGGACCCGCCCGCACAGCCGCTGCTCGACACCCACGCCGACCACGACCACTGACCGACGCCGGTCGGCGCCACGCGGTCAGCGCGCGACGGCGGGCTCGATCTGTTCGGTGACGCTGCTGTCCAGCGGCGTCGGGTCGTTGCGCCGCTCCCAGCGGCGCAACGCGTTGCGGCACGGCGACTCGATCAACCCGTAGCTGACCGCCGCGATCGCGAAGCCGAACACCACCGTGAGCACCAGCACCACGGTGAAGTGCCCGTTGAACGCGAACTCCCCGATCATCGGGAACACCATGGCCAGCGCAGCGAGATGCCACACGAACAGCCCGTAGGACCAGCGGCCCAGCGTCACCATCGTGTCGCTGCCCAGCAACCGGTGTGAGGTGTCGGGGCGGTCCAGCACCAGCGGCGCCAGCAGCGCGCAGGCCAGGATCGCCCCCATCGCCGTCTTCAGCGTCACCTGCCCGATCGAACCCGGGTGCAGCCCTTCCCGACCCGCCAGCGGCGACGCCGCGACGACGAACGCGGTGGCCGCGATCAGCGCCATCAGGATCCGGTGCCGGGCCAGCCGGTGCGGCCAGCCCACCTTGGTGACGGTCAGTTCGGCCAGCACCATGCCCGCGGCGAACCAGGAGAAGAAGGCCGGCGGCCAGTTCCACAGGTTGTGACCAGATCCGCCGTCGAACGGGATGTGCACCCACAGCAGGCTGGCCGCCGCGGTGGCCAGGATGACCGGGATCCGGGCCCGCACCGGCACCCTGCGGGCCAGCAGCGCCAGCAGCGGCAGCACCAGGTAGAAGCTCATCTCCACCGACAGGCTCCACATCTGGGTGAGACCGGCGGTCAGCGTCAGCGGGACGTAGATCTGGGTGAGCGTCAGGTTGGCCAGCCACACGGTCAGGTCGGCCTGCGCGTCGGGCAGCAGCGTCAGGATCACCACCACCGCGACCAGGTAGCCGGGCATGATCCGGACGATGCGCGACCGCAGATAGTGTCCGGTCCTCGGCCGGTCACGCAGACCGCGTGCGGCGGCGGCGTGCCCGCGCCACAGCAGGAATCCCGACAGCGCGAAGAACACGGCCACCGCCAGGTCGAAGCGGCCGAGCAGCCGCCCGGTCATCCCGGTGGTGTGGCCGGTCTGGAATGCCACATGGGTGACGACGACACCGACCGCCGCGCAGGCGCGCAGTCCCTCCACGGCCGGCAGGAAGCCGCGCGTCCCCCCGACGGCGTCCCCGGAACCGCCGGGATCGGCGTCCGTCGGCGTCACGGGTGCGGTCACGAACAACAGTGTGCCCGGGTCGCTCGGGCGCGGCGAAAACGGGTAGTCAACCCCCCGCGGCCCCGGGTCCGCCGGGAACGGCTCGTAGTAAGCGCCGACCTTAAGGTGGACTGTTAGGGTCGAACGAGTTTTGCCGCCACTGCCCAGGTCCGGGCTGGTGGCGGTACGCGAAGGGAGACACGGTATTGAACCGCGCAGTTGCGCTGAGGGTCGCCGCGTGCGCAATCATGGGCCTGGGGGCCGCGCTGCTCATCGCCGCGTTGCTGCTGTCCACCTATACCAAGAGCAACATCTCCAAGATCCCGCTGGACATCGACACCACATTGGTCAGCGACGGCAGGGGTACCGCGTTCGATCCCGCGTCGCTCCTCGGCGACCAGTTCGTGGTCAGCGAGGATGTTCCGCTGGTATTGCAGGAGCAGATCACGGTGGAGTCCCCGTCGAACGAGGACGTGGTGACCCTGCAGGTCGGCAGCTCGCTGCGGCGCACCGACCAGCAGCAGGAAAACGGCTTGCTGCTCGCGATGGTCGACACCGTGACGCTCAACCGCGAGACCGCGATGGCGGTGTCCAGTGACAGCAATCCCGGCGGCGCAGTGCAGAAGCCGCGCGCCATCGAGGACGAGGAGCCGCCCACCAACATCGCGCTGCCCCACGACGGGCTGGCCTACCGTTTCCCGTTCGAGACGGAGAAGAAGACCTATCCGTTCTTCGACCCGATCGCCCAGAAGGCCTTCGACGCCAACTACGACGGCGAAGAGGACGTCAACGGGCTGACGGCCTACCGGTTCACCCAGAACGTCGGGTTCGACGCCGACGGCGAGCTGGCCGACCCGGTCCCCTATGCCTCGCTCTACGACGACGAGGCCGACGCCAGGGTGACGGCGCCGGCACGGCTGTGGGGAATCGAGGCCGAGGACCCCGAGGAACAGATCACGATGTCGCGGTACTACGCCGCGCAGCGCACTTTCTGGGTCGATCCGGTGTCGGGAACCATCGTCAAGCAGACCGACCGCGGCTATCACTACTACGCCCGCGAGGCGTTGCAGCCCGAGGTCACGTTCGTCGACTACACCGTGACCACCAACGAGGAATCGGTCGAGTCTCAGGTCGCCGCGGCGCGCGATGAGCGCGACCGGCTCGCGCTGTGGGGCCGCATCCTGCCGATCACGTTCACCGCGCTGGGCTTGATCGCGCTGGTCGGCGGAGCGCTGCTGGGCGTGTTCAGCCTGCGCGCGGAGTCACTGCTGATCGACCCGGGCCTCGACGACACCGGCGGCCGGTTCTTCGGTCACCGCGACGACGAGGGCGAGCCCGTTCCGGGCGCCGAGGCCAAGACCGAGAAGCTGCCCGCGCAGCGCCCGTCGGACCTGCCCCCGGACAGACCGGGCTGATCAGCCGGTTCGTTCCGCCGGCCTACGCGCTGGCGCTGACCCTGGCGGTGACCGGGCCGTTGCTGTCACCGGGCTATCTGCTGCTCCGTGATGCGGTGTCGACGCCGCAGTCCTACCTGACCGACGCCGCGCTGGGGTTGACCCAGGCCGCCCCGCGCGCGTTGCCGCAGGACTTCGCCGTGGCTTTGGCCTCCAAGCTGGTCGACGGCGGGGTGGTGGTCAAGGCACTGCTCGTCCTCGGGCTGTGGCTGGCCGGTTACGGTGCCGCGCGGCTGGTGCGGTTCGTCCTGCCCGACGCCGGTGTGGCCTCTCAATGTGCGGCGGTCACGGTGGCGATCTGGAATCCGTACGTCGCCGAGCGGCTCCTGCAGGGCCACTGGAGCCTGCTGGTGGGCTACGGCTGCCTGCCCTGGGTCGCGCTGACCGTGCTCTCCCTGCGAGCGCCTTCGGCTCCGCTGGCTTCGCCGCCGACCGGGCCAACTCTTTCGGCTCCGCCGAAGTGGCATTCCGGCAGCGAAAGTGCGAGACGACGCCTGCCGGAATGCCGTTTCGGCGAGGTGGGGGCGCTGGTGTTCTGGATCGCGCTGGCCGGGCTGACCCCGACGGGGCTGATGCTGGCCGCCGTGGTGGCCCTGGCCTGTTCGACGGCACGCGGCGGGGGGCGGTCCCGGCTGTTCTGCGCGGCGCTGAGCGCGGCCGCAGCTCTCGGGGCTGCCCTGCCCTGGCTGGTGGCCACGCTGGTGGCACCCGGATGGGCGACGCAGACCGCCGCCCAGGAGACCGGGGTGACAGCGTTCGCGGCGCGCGCCGAACCTGGCCTGGGAACCCTGGGCAGCCTTGCCGGCCTCGGCGGCATCTGGAACGCAGAGGCGGTACCACCCTCCCGGACAACCGCTTTCGCGGTGCTGGCGACTGCGGTGCTGCTGGCCGTCGTCGCAGTGGGGGTGCCGCTGCTGGCGCGCCGGAGGGTCGCAACGCCACTGCTGGTCATCGCCGTCGCCGCGGTCGTGGTGCCGGCGCTGCTGGCGACCGGTCCCGGTCTGGCCCTCCTCGAATCCGCGATCCGGGTGGCACCCGGGCTGGGGGTGCTGCGCGACAGCCAGAAGTGGGTGGCTCTCGCGATGCCGGCGTACACGTTGGCCGGTGCGGCAACCGCAATCACGCTGCGACCGCGGATTCCCGCCGTGGCGACGGCGGCGGTGTGTGCTGCGGCGGTGGTGGCGACGCTGCCGGACCTGGCGTGGGGAGTCGGGGGCCGGCTGGCCCCGGTGCGCTACCCGGCCGGCTGGCCGGCTGCGGCGGCGCTGATCGACCGCGACCCCGGACCCGTCGCGGTGCTGCCGGTCGACAGCATGCGCCGGTTCGCTTGGGCCGGCGACGCTCCGGTGCTCGACCCGCTACCGCGGTGGGTGCGTGCCGACGTGCTCAGCACCGGCGATCTCGTCATCGCCGGCGAGCTCATCCCGGGCGAGGGGACTCGAGCCCGCCAGGTGCAGCGGTTGCTGCTCGGCGGGGCCGACGCCGATCAGCTGGCGCAGGCCGGGGTGCGCTGGGTGGTCGTCGAGGAGTCCGAAGGATCCGGCAGCGAACCGCTGGCGCTGCCGCAGGCCTACCGCGACGCCGACATCACCGTCTACGCGGTGGGCGGGAACAGCCCTGCCGCACAACACCGGACGCTGATGCTGGCCGCACACGGGGTCTGGCTGGCACAACTGGCTGCCGGCCTGGTGGCGATGTTGGCCGCCCGCCGGCGGCCGGGTCAGACCCCGCACACCGCGGGCAACAGCAGGAAAGCCGGCCACAAGCCCGCGACCAGCAGATAGCCGGCCATCTCGCCGCCGGCCGGCAGAATGGGGCTGACCAACGATTCGATGTGGCGGACCTGTTCGATGTGGAAGAACGCGAACACCAACCCGATGATCACGTAGGGAATTCCGAGCCACAGCCCGAACTCGGACATGTCGGCCACGCTGACCCGCCGGCTCAGTGCCCGGCGGGTGGTCGTCCTGATGCCCATCGACCCTGCAACCTCTCCCTCAGACCAGCCGGTGCTGGCGGCGCACGCGCATCCGGACGTCGGCGAGCAGGAGGTGACTGCCGCCCTGGCGGATGAAGCCGGGCAGAAACCGGTTGCCGAACGCCACGAACAGGAACAGCCGCTCGAACAGCTGCTGCCGCACGGGCCCCCACCGAAGGCCGAGCGCATCACGGAACACCGGCGCCAGAAAGCCGGTGGTGAGGAATTTCAGCAGCGGCCGAAAAGGCAGCCCCAGAAGTGGATTGATCATCCGGAGGTTGATCAGGTCGAGCAGGTACGCACGTACCACGTCGTCGACGCTGACCTGCCCGCAGGCGTCATCCCAGTAACGGTCGAAATCCGCCCGGGTGGGCGGCCACTGGTCGTCGGTCACCTGCAGCGTGGTGCCCAACGGCCAGGCCGAACGGTAGAACTGCTCGGCCTGCTCGGCGGTCATCTCACCGCGCAGCAGCTGATAGGTGTCCTCCAGGCCGACGAACAGGCAGGCCGCCACCCACATCTGCAGGTCCCGATCGAATGCGTTGTAGCGCACCGGGCTCGACGGGCCGGACTGCACCTGCCGGTGCGCACCGTTGACCGCTTCGCGGTAGGCCGCGCGGTCGTCGTCGGAACCGAACACCGCGACCGCCAGGTACTGGAACGTGGTGCGGGCCCGCTTCCACGGGTGTTTCATCAGGCTGCCGGACTCGACCTTGCTCTCGACCACACCGTGACCGACACCCGGGCGCGACAACTGCATCACCACGTTGGCCGCGCCGGCGGCGAACGACCAGAAATCCATCGCGTCGCCGGCACTGACGGGGCCGTCGTTCCAGCGTGCCGTGCGCCGGGTGATCTCGATGCGGGTGCCGGTCATGCCGGGCACGCGCTGGCGACCAGCAGCACCGGCCAGAACGCGATGCCTCCCACCAGTGCTGCCACCTTCTCGAGTCCGTGCACACCGGCGAGGTGTTCGGGATGGGTCAGGGTCCAGACGACACCGAGCACGAAATGCGGGATGTGCACCAGGATCGCCAGACCTATCCATTCGGCGATGGTCATCTCGTAGTCGAAGATCCGGCGCAACACGCTGACCATGGTCACTATGTTAATGACGATATGAGCTCATGTCTGCCATAACCGGCGATGTGTTCCCATGTGAATGGGTCGGCACCCGCACTCGTTGTGAACGCCCCGGTGATCAGACCATGCCGGCGGTGAGACGTCCTGCGTGCACCGACCCGAGCACATCCAGCATCGCGTCGGCACTCTGCCGCCAGGAGAACTCACCGCTGCGCACCTGGGCTTTGGCGCCCAGCTGTTCGCGCAGCACCCGATCACACAACAGCCGGTGCAGGCCGTCGACCAGGCCGTCGCCGTCGTCGACGAGCAGACCGGTCACACCGTCGACGATCGAGTCCGTCAGCCCGCCCGAGGACCGGTACCCGATGGTCGGAACCCCGTGCTGGGCGGCCTCCACCACCGCCAGCCCCCAGCCTTCCTTGCGGGACGGCAGGACGTGCACCCAGCTGCGTTGCAGCACCGCGTGTTTGGCGGCGTCGTCGACATGGCCGTGGAACGTCACGGCGTCCGAGATCCCGAGTTGGCGGGCACGGTCGACCAGCGGCTGCGCCCACCAGCCCCCGCCCAGCACGTCGAGGTGCACGTCCGGCACCCGCGCCCGCAGCCGGGCGACCGCATCCAGGGCGTCCTCGATCTGCTTGTGCGGCACCAGCCGGGACAGCACAACCACCCGCGGGGTGGGCGAGCGCTGCGCGTTCAACGTGTCGACCGGAGCCGCGTCGACCCCGTTGCGCACGATCGCGATGTGCCCGGCCGGTGTGCCGAGCTCGACCAGATCCCGCGCCGACGGCAGCGACACCGTGACGTACTGGTTGCGGCGGTGCAGCCACGGCGACAGGCGCGATTCGACGAACCAGCCGATGCGGCCCCGCACCCGGCCGGCCACCGGCCACTGTTCGCGGTGGCAGTGGTGCACCAGCACGACGACCCGCTGTCCGTAGGCCAGCCGGGCGCAGAACGGCAGGCCGTTCTGGGTGTCGACGACGACGTCGGGGCGTACCCGCCGCAGCGGCCCCAGCCCGATGCGGGCGGCCACCATGGCCAAACCGGCCCAGATGTACACCGTGTACGGCCCCCCGGAACGCTGGACCCGGACGCCGTCGACGACCTCGCGCCGTGGCGCTCCGCCGTAGCGGGCGGTCCGCAGTGTCACCCGGACTCCGGATGCGGCCAACTGGGCGCCGATGCGCTGCAGATAGGTCTCGCTGCCGCCGCCCTGCGGGTGCCCGGTGTCGCGCCAGCACAACAGCAGCACGGAGCGGACGGGCGGGGCGGACATCGCGTCAAGACTAACCGCCTCCCTAAGGTTGTCCCCGATGACGGCAACCGATCTGTTCGCACGGCGCGCGACGCTGTCGCGGTCCCTGCACCTGCTCGGACGGTTCCGTTTCGAACAGACCGACCCGGACCGGTTCTACGGCGCACTGGCCGCCGACACCGTCGCGTTGGTCAGCGACCTGTGGACGGCGCAGACCGCCACGACGCCCCTCGGCGCGACCGTCCTGGACGTCGGCGGCGGGCCGGGATATTTCGCGACGGCGTTCACCGAGGCCGGGATGCGCTACATCGGGGTGGAACCAGAGCCCCGCGAGATGCACGCCGCGGCGCCGCGCAGCCACCGCCGGGCCGGGATGTCCGTCCGGGCCTCGGGGATGGCGCTGCCGTTCGCCGACGGCAGCGTCGACGTGTGCCTGTCCTCCAACGTCGCCGAACACGTCCCGCAACCGTGGCGGCTGGGCGAGGAGATGCTGCGCGTCACCCGCCCCGGCGGGCTGGCGGTGCTGTCCTACACCGTCTGGCTGGGACCGTTCGGGGGGCACGAGACGGGGCTGGCCCACTACCTGGGTGGCCGGCGGGCGGCCGACCGGTACGCCCGCAAACACGGTCACAGACCCAAGAACGACTACGGCTCGTCGTTGTTCGCGGTGTCGGCGGCCGATGGGCTTCGCTGGGCCGCGGGCACCGGGGCTCTGGTCGCCGCATTTCCCCGCTACCACCCCCGATGGGCGTGGGGGCTGATGAAGGTGCCGGGCCTGAGGGAATTCACGGTGAGCAATCTGGTACTGGTGTTGCGTCCCGGCTGATCGCCCGACTGCAACAGGTTCTCGTTTTGCGCCGCGATCGGTACTGTGACGTTTATGACACAGAGCACGACGTTCAAGACCACCTGGGACAAGCTGTTCATCGGCGGCAAGTGGGTCGAACCGGCCACCGCCGAAGTCATCGAGGTGCACTCCCCCGCGACCGGCGAACTGGTCGGCAAGGTTCCGATGGCCTCGGCCGCCGACGTCGACGCCGCGTGCGCGGCGGCCCGCAAGGCGTTCGACGAGGGCCCGTGGCCGCAGATGTCGCCGGCCGAGCGCGCCGAGATCCTGGGCCGCGCGGTCAAGATCATGGAGGAGCGCGGTGACGAGCTGAAGTTCCTGCTGGCCGCCGAGACCGGCCAGCCCGCCACCATCGTCGACATGATGCAGTACGGGGCGGCGATGTCGGGCTTCCAGTTCTACGCGGGAGCGGCGGACAAGTTCACCTGGGAGGAGATCCGCGACGGGATCTACGGCCAGACGCTGGTGGTGCGCGAGCCGATCGGCGTGGTCGGTGCGGTCACCGCGTGGAACGTGCCGTTCTTCCTGGCCGCCAACAAGCTGGGTCCGGCGCTGCTGGCCGGCTGCACCGTGGTGTTGAAGCCGGCCGCCGAGACGCCGCTGTCGGTGTTCGCGATGGCGGAGATGTTCGCCGAGGCCGGCCTGCCCGAAGGCGTGTTGTCGATCGTGCCGGGTGGTCCGGAGACCGGTCGTGCGCTGACGGCCAACCCGAACCTGGACAAGTTCACCTTCACCGGATCCTCGACGGTGGGCAAGGAGATCGGCAAGATCGCCGCCGACCAGCTCAAGGCCTGCACGCTCGAACTCGGCGGGAAATCGGCGGCCATCATCCTCGAGGACGCCGACCTCGATTCGACGCTGCCGATGCTGGTGTTCTCCGGGCTGATGAACTGCGGACAGGCCTGCGTCGGGCAGACCCGCATTCTGGCGCCGCGGTCGCGCTACGACGAGGTGGTGGAGAAGTTGTCGGCGGCCGTCGCCGCGATGCCGGTGGGTCTGCCCGACGATCCAGGCGCCGCCATCGGCCCGCTGATCAGCGAAAAGCAACGTGAGCGCGTGGAGGGATACATCAAGAAGGGCGTCGAGGAGGGTGCCCGCCTGGTCACCGGTGGCGGCCGTCCCGAAGGCCTGGACAGCGGCTGGTTCGTGCAGCCGACCGTCTTCGCCGACGTCGACAACTCGATGACCATCGCCCAGGAGGAGATCTTCGGTCCGGTCCTGGCGGTGATCCCGTACGAGGACGAGGACGACGCGGTGCGCATCGCCAACGACTCGGTCTACGGCCTGGCCGGTTCGGTGTACACCACCGACAACGAGAAGGCGCTCAAGATCGCCCGCAAGATCCGCACCGGCACCTACGCGGTGAACATGTACGCGTTCGACCCCGGCGCGCCGTTCGGCGGGTTCAAGAACTCCGGCATCGGCAGGGAGAACGGCATCGAGGGCATCTCGGCGTACTGCGAACCCAAGAGCATCCTGCTGCCGTTCGGGTACACCCCCGCCGGCTGATCACCACCCGCGGCGACTTAGCACGCCGAGATCCGGCTTCTGCAGACCTTCAGTCGCGTTTTTCGCTGCAGAGGTCGGATTTCGGCGTCAAGGGCGGCGGTCAGCTCCGGCGCCACCGGACGCAGACGAAATCGCCGTTGACGGCCGAGTCCGCCAGCGCCCACTCCGACCTGACCGGCAGCACCGGCGAGCCGGCCCCGAGGGAGCACGGGGCGTAGGACACGATCATCTCGTCGATCAACCCCGCGGCGGCGAACTGTGCCGCGACCTCGCCGCCGCCCACCACCCACACGTCCTGCCCGCCCGCCGCCGACACCAGCGCCGGGTGCAGATCGGCGACGTCGCCGTCGAACGTCTGCACCGGATGGCCGGGGGCGACGATGCCGGGCCGGTGGGTCAGCACCCAGGACGGCTGCGGGTACATCCAGTCGCCGGGGTGGTTCGCCAGCAGCCACTCGTAGGTGGCGGCCCCCATCACCAGGGCGCCGACGGTGGTCATGAAGGGTTCGATTCCGTACGGGCCGCCGGGGTCGATGGCGCGTGAGGTCAGCCAGTCCAGGCCGGATCCCGCTTCGCGGTCGTCGACGATGTAGCCGTCCAGACTGGAAGCGGTGTAGTACACGGTGGCCATCTCGGTTCCTCACCCCGTGCGCGAACCGGAGAACTGGATTTTCATGCTATGGCGGAATCCCCGACCAGGTTCCGCCATAGCACCTAGCAAGCTACCGCGACGGCCACGGGGTGCGTCGCGTTTCGGTGGCAAAGCCACCTGTTCGGCTCGGCGCGGTGACAGGATGCCAACCGAGGCTGTGGCAGCCCCCGGTTGACCGCTGCGCGGGGTGGGTAGACTCAGCAAAACTAGAACACGTTCCAATCTGACGTCTTGTCCTTCGAGGGAGCCGGCCATGAGCGCGTCCGACAGCACGCCGACCGAGATCACGCCGTCCGAGATCACGCCGTCCGAGATCACAAAGTGGGATCCGGCGCTCACCGAACGGGTGATGGGCGTGCTGCGCCCCTTCCTCAAGGGCTACCACCGGGCCGAGGTGCGCGGCCTGGACAGCTTCCCGGCCGGCGGCGCGCTGGTGGTGGCCAACCACTCGGGCGGGCTGTTCGCGATGGACGTACCGGTGTTCGCCTCCGGCTTCTACGAGGAGTTCGGCTACGACCGGCCGGTCTACACGCTGTCCCACGACATGCTGATGGTCGGCCCGTCGGCAACGTTCTTCAAGAAAACCGGCTTCATCCCCGCCAACCACGACAACGCCGACGAGGCACTGCGCTCCGGCGGGGTGGTGGTGGTCTTCCCCGGCGGCGACTACGACGTCTACCGCCCGACGCTGCACGCGAACAAGATCGACTTCAGCGGCCGTACCGGATATGTGAAGGCGGCGCTGAACTCCGGGGTGCCCATCGTGCCGACCGTCTCCATCGGCGGCCAGGAAGCCCAGCTGTTCCTCACCCGCGGCACCGAGATCGCCCGGGCGCTCGGCCCGATCGCGCGGGCGTTCCGGACCAAGATCCTGCCGGTGTCCTTCGGTTTCCCGTTCGGGTTGTCGGTGGTGCTGCCGGTCAACGTCCCGCTGCCGACCAAGATCACCATGCAGACGTTGCCGCCGATCGACATCGTCGAACAGTTCGGGGAGGACCCCGACATCGACGAAGTCGACGCCCATGTCCGGCAGGTGATGCAGCGGGCTCTCGACGAACTGGCCTCCGAGCGCCGACTGCCGGTGCTGGGCTGACGAATGGGCATCCTCGACCAGTTGACTCAGCCCTTGACCAAACCCCTCGGCCTGCTGTCCACCATGGCGCGCGCCGGCGTGATCGCGCCGCTGCGCCCCGACAAGTACCTGCGCATCGTGGATGCGATGCGGCGCGAGAACATGGCCATCACCTCCGGTTTCGCCGCCGCCGCGCAGCGCTGCGGCGACCGTGCCGGACTGGTGGACGAACTGGGCATCCTGACGTGGCGCCAGATCGACCGCCGCGCCGACGCGCTGGCCGCCGCGCTGCAGGCCCTGCCCGGCGGGCAGCCCCAGGTGATCGGATTGATGGCGCGCAACCACCGCGGGTTCGTCGACGCGCTGATCGCAGCCAACCGCATCGGGGCCGACGTCCTGCTGTTGAACACGTCGTTCGCGGGGCCGGCGATGGCCGAGGTCCTCGACCGGGAAGGCGCCGGGAAGTCCGTCGCGGTGATCTACGACCAGGAGTTCACCGAGGTGGTCGACCGGGCATTGCAGGCCCGGCCGGATGCCGCGCGAATCGTGGCGTGGACCGACGGGCCGGCTCAGTACCCGACCGTCGAGCGGCTGATCGCCGAGCACCACGGGCGCGAACCGCGCCGGGCCACCGCCAAGTCCCGGGTGATCCTGCTGACCTCTGGCACGACCGGAACCCCCAAGGGAGCCAGCCACTCCGGCGGGGACCCCGGTGTGCTCAAGGCGATCCTGGACCGGACCCCGTGGCGGGCCGAACAGCCGGTGGTGATCGTGGCGCCGATGTTCCACGCCTGGGGCTTCTCCCAGCTGGCGTTCGCGGCGTCGATGTCGTGCACGATCATCACCCGCCGCAAGTTCGACCCCGAGGCGACCCTGGAACTGGTCGACCGGCACCGGGCCACCGGTCTGTGCGTGGTGCCGGTGATGTTCGACCGCATCATGGACCTGCCCGAGGAGGTCCTCGACCGCTACAACGGGCGCTCGCTGCGCTTCGCCGCGGCATCGGGATCGCGGATGCGCCCCGACGTGGTGATCTCGTTCATGGATCGCTTCGGCGACATCATCTACAACAACTACAACGCCACCGAGGCCGGCATGATCGCGACGGCCACCCCGCGCGACCTGCGGGCGGCACCCGACACCGCGGGCAGACCGGCCGAGGGCACCGAGATCCGGATCCTCGACGATGAGCTGCGCGAGCTGCAGCCCGGCGAGGTCGGCGGCATCTACGTGCGCAACTCGACGCAGTTCGACGGGTACACCGAAGGTTCGCCGGGGCAGACCAAACAGTTCCACGACGGGTTCATGCGCTCGGGCGATGTCGGCTATCTCGACGACGCCGGTCGGCTGTTCGTGGTCGGCCGCGACGACGAGATGATCGTCTCCGGCGGTGAGAACGTCTACCCGATCGAGGTGGAGAAGACGCTGGCCAGCCACCCCGGCGTCGCCGAGGCCGCGGTGCTGGGCGTCGACGACGACAAATACGGTCAGCGCCTCGAGGCGTTCGTGGTCCTGACGCCCGGCGCGGCGGCCACCCCGGAAGACCTCAAGACCCACGTGCGCGATCACCTGGCCAACTACAAGGTGCCGCGGGCGATCACCGTGCTCGAGGCGCTACCCCGTAGCATCACCGGAAAGATCTCCCGTAAGGAATTGCAGGACCGCGCCCAGAATGGTTAGACCCCGACCGCTGCTTCGCGCCGTGGTGGAGTTGCTCAACGCCGCCAACGGCCTGCGCCCGTTGGGGCGCGAGGGCTACATCACCATCCCGGTGTTCATGTTCGGGTGGCCGACCTCGGAGATGTCGCCGCTGTACCTGGGCGGTTCGCTGCTCGACGCACTGCGCCGTGGCCTGCGAGGTGACTTCTCCGGTGTGCGGGGCCGGATCGCGTTCCTGCTCACCGCCATCGCGTGGGTGCTGCTGTGGCTGATCCACCGCCGCAACGTCGCCTCCCAACCCTATTTCGAGGATCCGCTGCGCGAAGCGCTCGGCGCGGACTACCAGGCGATCGCCGAGCAGGCCAAGTCGTCGCGGCGGCGCCGGGTCGGTGTCCCACCCAACGACGTGATCCGGCGCCGGTACGTGGGCAAGCTCGACACCGTGCAGTACGGCCCGCACGGTGCGGTCAACATGGCCGACATCTGGCGGCGCGCCGACCTGCCCCGGGACGGGAAAGCTCCGGTGCTGCTCCAGGTTCCCGGCGGCGCGTGGTCCATCGGCATGCGCCGGCCCCAGGCCTATCCGCTGCTGAGCCACCTCGCCGACCACGGCTGGGTGTGTGTGTCGATCGACTACCGGGTCAGCCCGCGCCACACCTGGCCCGACCACATCGTCGACGTCAAGCAGGCCCTTGCCTGGATCAAGGAACGCATCGGCGAGTACGGCGGCGATCCGGACTTCGTGGCCATCACCGGCGGTTCGGCCGGGGGGCATCTGTCCTCGCTGGTCGCGCTCACCGCCGACGACCCGCAATTCCAGCCGGGTTTCGAGGACGCCGACACCTCGGTGGTGGCTGCGGTGCCGATCTACGGGCGCTACGACTGGGTTTCGGCACTCGGCAGCGGCCGCAAGGAGTTCATCGCGTTCCTGCAGAAGTTCGTGACCAAGACGCCGATCGCCAGGCACCGGCAGGTCTACGTCGACGCGTCGCCGCTGTACCGGGTGCGCGCCGATGCGCCACCGTTCTTCATCCTGCACGGGCAGGACGATTCGATCATCCCGGTCGCCGAGGGACGCGAGTTCGCGGCCGCGCTGCGCGATGTGTCCACCTCACCGGTGGTGTACGCGGAGATCCCGCACGCCCAGCACGCGTTCGACTTCTACTACGGATCGCCCCGGGCTCACTACACCGCCCAGGCCGTGGAGGAGTTCCTGTCCTGGGTGGCGGCGACGCGGGGATCGGGCGCTGAGACTGCAGCCAGGCAGCAGAAGGCCGAGTAGTCCCCTGCTGGAATGCCGTTTCGGCTCAGCAGTTTTCCATAGCGGATTCGACCACGGTCAGCTCGGTGGACAGCCCTGCCGCGCTGCGGATCTCGATGAACGCCTCGACCAGCGCATCGGTGAGTTCGTGGGGGTCCGAGAGCGTCGTGCCGTCGGAGAGCACCGAGATGTTGATCTGGTCGACATAGCTCCACACGGTGATGTTGAGGCCGCTGCCCGCGGTCAGCGGCCCCACCGAGTAGATCTCGGTCACCAGTGCACCGCCCACCCGTGCCCGCTGGCGCGGACCGGGCACGTTGGAGATGGGCAGGTTCATCACCTTGTTCTGGCCGTCCTTGTTCGACAACCACCGGAACATCGCCTCCGCGGGGCCGGGCGGCAGGTACGACGACCACTGGCTGACCAGCTCCGGTCCGAGCAGGGTGTTGCTCTCCTTGCCTGCCGCGGCGGCGTCGTGGGCGGCCTGGACACGCTTCAGCGGATCCTCGACATCGACCGGCAGGCTGACCAGCACGCCGGTGAAGTAGTTGCCCGAGATCCGGTCCGGGGAGAAGTCGAAGCTGACCGGAACCGAGGCCAGCAGCGGGTGGTCGGACCGGTTGTCGTAGCGCAGCAACATCTTCCGCAGCGCACCGGCCGAGATCGACAGCACCATGTCGTTGATGGTGACGCCGAGATGCTTGCCGGTCTGTTTGACGTCGTCGAGCGACAGCGTCGCGGTCGCGAACCGGCGCGTCGCATCGATCATGTGGTTCATGAACGTCGGCGGCGGGGTGAAGGGGCGGGTCAGCTCCGGAGACAGCTTGTGCGGGCTCTGCCGCACCCGCCGCACCCCCTGCGCGGTGTAGCGCATGACCGAGGGCAGCTTGGCGATCTGCCGGAGATGGTCGGTGAAGGCGGTGCGCACCAACTCGCCCCGCGACGGGGCGGGGTCGGTGGCGTAGGAGTCCCGGTCGACCTGTAGACCTTCCTGCAGATCCATTCCGCGGGCCAGTAGGTTCGCCGAGGCCACGCCGTCGGCGAGGGCGTGGTGGATCTTGCCGAGCACCGCGATGCGCCCGCCTGCCAGGCCGTCGATCAGGTACATCTCCCACAGTGGCCGGCTGCGATCCAGCGGGGTGCTGGCCAGCCGTCCGACCGCCTCGTCGAGTTCACGCCGCCCGCCGGGGGCTTCCACCCGGCACGGCCGGACATGGTATTCGAGGTCGACTTCGGCGTTCTCCCGCCACATCGGGTGGTGGAACTTGAACGGGATGTCGATGAGCTCATAGCGGAACGGGTCGAGTTTGTAGAGCCGCCCATGGATGACCTGGCGCAACTGTTCGACACCGAACTGGGCGTCGCCGAGACCGTCGAGCTCGATCACCGCCAACTTGAGCGTGTGCATGTGCACGTTGGGGGTTTCGCTGTACAGCAGTACCGCGTCCCACCCGCGAAGCCTTTTCACCGCGACACCTCCTCGGAGGCGTCCTATATAACCTCTTTGGCCCCGATGAGGCTACGGTTTCGGTGGATGTGGTTGAGGAACAGGCCGATTGCGGTCGAGGCGGTGCCGGTGCGCGCACCGTCGGTCATGTCGAAGCCGTGGCCGGCGCCGGGCAGTTCGACGTAGCCGACCACCGAGCGCGACACCTCTTTGAGCCGGTCGACGAAGCTGCGCGCCTGGGCCACCGGGATCACGCTGTCGCCGGTTCCGTGCACGACCAGGAACGGCGGGGCGTCCGGGTGTACCCGCGCGATCGGGGACGCGTCGCGGAACACGTGTGGGTGCTTGTCGATCTTGCGCTTGACCACGACGCGCTCGAGGAAGTCGACAAAACGGACCCGCTCGACGGTGGAGCGGTCCTCCCAGTCGTAGCGCCCGTAGATTCCCACCACCGCATCGACGGAGGTGTCGGAGCCTTCCGGCAGCTCGTCCTGCATATCCGGATCGTTGGGCGTCAGCCCGGCCAGCGCGGCGAGGTGGCCGCCGGCCGAACATCCCGCCACCGCGACGAAATCGCGGTCGCCGCCGAACTTGTCGACGTTGGCCCTGGCCCACGCGATGGCGGTCTTCACATCGGTGATGTGCGCCGGCCAGCGGTTGTGCGGTGCCACGCGGTAGTCGATGGACAGACACACCCAGCCCTGCTGGGCCAGATGGGACATCAGGGCGTAGCCCTGCAGCATCCGGCTGCCGTGCACCCATGCCCCGCCGGGCACGAACAGCAGGACCGGCGCGGGCTGGGCCGGAAGGTCGTCACGGCGCCACACGTCGAGCAGCTGGGTGGGGCGCGGGCCGTAGCGCACCGAGGTCTTGTGCACGCTGCGCAGGTGTTCGCGCATCCGCCACACCGGCGGGGTGCGCTCCGGCAGCGGCCAGTCGATGTCCAGGTCGTTGGGCGACACCAGCCCCTTGAGCGCGGCCTCGGTGACCTCGTTCGTGCAGTCCCGTTCCGCGCGCTTGCGCTCGGTGTCGCTGGGCGCCGTCAGCGACCGGGCGGTCGCGCCGATGAAATCGGGGGCGTGACGCCCTCCCCAGATCGCCATCGCGGTCAGCACACCAAGCGGTTCAAGGTGTTTGCCGATCACCGGTAACGACGCGGAGGCGACGCTGGCAGCCAGCATGTAGTCGGCGGGGCCAGCCTTCAGCAACCATTGCAGGCGGCTGTTCAGCGTGGGGCCCGGAGGGCGAGACTCCGGTCGATCCGTCATTGCGCGAGCGTACCCCGATCCCCGCAACACAAACAGACAATCCGGACGAAGTTGTCTACCGTTTTTCAGCCGTGCCCATTTTGTGACGCCAGTCACACTGTGGCGACGCCGGGCGGGGTCGCGCTAGCTTCGTTTGACGACCGTCAACTCACACTGAAGAGGGTTTGAGCGTGATCAAGACCGCCGGCATCTCCGCATTGGCCATCACCGAGGAACATCAGGACCTGGCCGAAGCCGTGACCGGGCAGTTGACCCGGTTGCAGACGCTGGCCCAGGCCCGGGCCTCGCTGGACGGCGGACCGCACAACCCACCCGACATCTGGTCGGCGGCAACCGAACTCGGCTGGACAGGGCTGGCCGTCGCCGAGGACCACGGTGGGTCCGGGTTCGGCCTGGCCGAGCTCGCCGTGGTGCTCGAGTGCCAGGGGCGCCAGCTGTGCCCCGGCCCGTTCCTGCCCAGTGTGGCCGCGTCGGTGGTGATCGACCGGTGCGCCGGCGACGGCGTGCGCGCCGAACTCCTGCCCGGGCTGGCGGCAGGCCGGCGTGTCGCAGCCCTGGGCGTGTCGGGCAGCGTCTCGGTGGGCTCGGATCTGGTGCTCACCGGCGAACACCCGACCGTCCTCGGGGCGCCGGAGGCCGAGGTGCTGGTGCTCACCGCCGGCCCGGACGTCGTGATCGTCGACGCCACCGCCGAGGGGGTCACCGTCACGCCCCTGGAGACGCTGGACACCACCCGCAGTATCGGTTCGGTGGCGCTGCGTGACGTGCGGGTCCGCACCGACCGGGTGTTGCGCGGCGCGGCCCGCGGCGCCAGGACGGTGTGGCGGACCCTCGGCGCCGCCGAGTCTGTGGGGGTCGGGTGGGCCGCGTTGGAGATGTCGGTCGAGTACGCCAAGGTGCGCGAACAGTTCGGCCGGACCATCGGCACCTTTCAGGCGGTCAAACACCATGCCGCCAACATGCTCGTCGATGTCGAGGCGGCCACCGCCGCCACCTGGGATGCCGCCCGCGCCGAAGATCTGGAAAGCGCGTGGTTCGCCGCGGCGGTGGCGGCCGCGCTGGCCATCCGGGCCCAGGTATTCAACGCGCAGAACAATATTCAGCTGCACGGCGGAATCGGCTACACCTGGGAGCACGATGCTCACCTGTACCTGCGCCGCGCCCGCACCCTGGCCGCGCTGCTCGCCGACGGCGTCGATCCGCTCCTCGACGTCGTGGAAGGGCAGCGCAGCGGTCAGGCCCACGGCGCATCGTTCACCCTGCCGCCCGAGTCCGAGTCCTACCGCGCACCGGCCCGCGAGGCCGCAACCACGACACGCGCTCTGCCCGCCGCGCAACAACGCGATTTCCTGGTCGAGTCCGGCTATCTGGTGCCGCACTGGCCCACCCCGTGGGGACGCGGCGCCGACGTGCTCGAGCAACTCGTCATCGAGGAGGAGTTCGCCGGCGTCGAGCGTCCCGACATGGGCATCACCGGTTGGGTGGCGTTGACCATCGCCCAGGCCGGCACCGACGACCAGCGCGAACGGTGGGTGGAGCCGGTGCTGCGCGGGCAGGTGATGTGGTGCCAGCTGTTCTCCGAGCCCGGCGCCGGGTCCGACGCGGCGGCGGTGCGCACCTCGGCCAAGCGGGTCGACGGCGGCTGGCGGGTCACCGGGCAGAAGGTGTGGACCAGCCTGGCGCAGATGTGCCAGTGGGGGCTGGCCACCGTGCGCACCGACCCGGACGCCCCCAAACACGCGGGGGTGACGATGATGGCGATCGACATGACCGCCGACGGGGTCACGGTCAACCCGCTGCGGGGCCTGACCGGCGACTCGCACTTCAACGAGGTGTTCTTCGACGATGTCTTCGTCCCCGACTCCGATGTGGTCGGTGATGTGAACAAGGGCTGGCTGGTCGCCCGCGCGACGCTGGGCAACGAGCGCATCTCGATCGGCGGCGGGTCCGGGGCACCGACCGGGACCACCCCCGATCACCTGGTCAAGCTGCTGGACAGTTCCCCGGCGACGGCGGCGATGTACGTGCGCCGGGCCGGCGAGGTCATCGCCGAGATCCACACCCTGCGGCTGCTCAACCTGCGCCGCGCCACCCGCGCGATCGCCGGTGCCGAACCCGGCCCGGAGGGCAATGTGACCAAGCTGTTGGTCGCCGAGTCCGGGCAGCGGCTCACCGAGTTGGCCTTCGAACTGGCCGGCACGGCCGCGGTGGTGGAACAGACTCCCCAGCTGACCCGCAGCTACCTGGGCAACCGGGCGATGACCATCGCCGGCGGCACCTCCGAGATCACCCGCAACACCATCGCCGAGCGAATCCTGGGCCTGCCGCGCGATCCGTTGCTGCGGTGACCCGTCGCGCTCACCGGGCGTCCCGCCCCATCACCCGCCCCAGTTCGGCGCGTGAGCGGATGCCCAACTTGCGATAGACCCGGCTGAGGTTGGCTTCCACGGTCTTCGGGCTGATGTACAACTCGGCGGCGAGCTCCCGGTTGGTCAGCCCGGAGGCCGCCAGCTCGGCGATGCGGCGTTCCGCACCGGTCAACTCGGCTCCCCGCCCCGGGCCGGCGGCGGTGCGCTCCAGTTCGGCGGTGGCCCGCGCGACCCACAGCTGCGCCCCGAGTCGCTCGAAGGTCTCCCGCGCCTGCACGAACAACTCCTCGGCGGCACGCTTGCGGCGCCGGCGGCGCTGCAGCTGCCCACACAGCAGCTGGGTGCGCGCCTGCTCGAAGGGCATCGCGAGGTCCCCGTAGAGGTTCAACGCCACGCCGGCGACGTGTTCTGCCTCGACGACCTGACCGGCGGCGGCCAGCAGCATGCTCCGGCATCTGGCTCCCAGCGCCGACTCCCAGGCCCGCCCGTGCCGGGCTGCGGCGTCCTCGACGGTCGCCACCAGCTGCTCGGCCTCGGGCAGCCGGCGCAGCGCGACCAGGGCCTCCACCAGGTCGGGCAGGTGGGCGTTGGCCGGAAAACCGGGGGCAGCACGAAATTCGGGCAATTCACCCAACATCGGCTCGATCGCCGCCACCGCCTGGGCATGGGAGCCCACCGACACCTCGAGGAAGGCCAGCAGCACCGCCGCCCGATGCGCGTACGGTGACCGGCACGACCGCGCCAACTCGATGGCCGTGCACAGATCCTGTCGGGCGTGCGCCTCGGCGCCGCGGTGCGCCGCCACCGCTCCCCGAACCGTCAGCGCGATGCTGCGCACATGGTCACCGCCCAGCCGTTCGGCGCGTTCGACGGTCTCCCGAGCGTCGAGAGCCGCCGCCGGATAGTCGCCGCGCAGGATGTTCAGCGTTGCCGCGTTCACCGACACCCACAGCATCTCGGTGTCGGCGCCCCGCACCAGCAGCCGGTCCCGTACCGCCGCCAGCCGACGGGCCGCTTCCTCGACCTCACCACTGCCGATCAGCAATTCCGCCTCGACAGCGCTGGCGCTCAACGTGACCGGCACGTCGAGAGCGGGATCCTCCAGCGCGATGGCCCGCCGCAGCCCAGCGTGATCACGGCCGCCACCGGACTCGTGGTCGACCAGCGCGTTCACCGCCAGCGCCGCGCTGATCAGCTGGCCGATTCCCCGCTCGCTGATTCCCGGCTCGCTGATCTCGGGGCCCTCGGCCTCGGCGAGCGCCGTGCGCGCACTCACGCTCGCTTGGTCGAGCCGACCGGCCCGAACCAGCATGAACGCCAGCAGCGTGCGGACGGCGGCGGTGGTGAACCGATCACCTGCCGCATCGGTGAGCGCACGCTGCAACTCGTCGACGGCGGGCGGGTAGCCCTGCGTGTGGACCAGCACCGCGGCCAGCATCGCCCGCGCCAGAGCGCGAGGTGTGCCCGGCGGTTCCCGATCGATCACCGGCCCCAACAGCTGTCCGGCAGTGGTCAGGTCGCCGGCCCGAACATGATTGTCGGCAGCTGCGATTCGGCGCTGCACAGTGTCTGCGCCAAGGCCGATCGCAAGGTCGAGCAGCTCTGCGGCCGCTGCGGGTGCGCCCCTGGCTCGCGCGGTGACCACAGCCTCGTCGAGGGCGGCGAGCGTGACCGCGTCGTCGGACGTCGCGGCCAGTGCCAGGTGGCGGGCCCGCAACTCAGGCTCGGTCACCAGTTCGGCCAGCTTGCGGTGCACCCGGCGCCGGCTCGGCACCCCGGCATCGGTGTAGACGCCGCGCGCCAACAGCGGGTGCTGGAACCGCACCCGGTGCCCGGCGACCGAGACCACCCCGGCTCCGTCGCTGCTCTCCAGCAGTTCGACGGTGCGATCGATGCTGAACCCGGTTGCCTGAGAGACCATCTCGACGGTCGGATCGGCTGCGCTCGCGGCCACCAACAGCACCTCACGGACATCCTCGCTCAAGGCGCCGATCCGCCGCCGCACCAGCTCGGCCAACGAGCGCGGCAACTCGGTGTCACTGCGCAGCGGGTTGTCCTCGAGTGCCCGGGCGAGCTCCAGCGCGTAGAAGGGGTTTCCCCCCGAGACCTCGCCGATGCGCACCATGGTTGGGCGGGGAAACGACCGGCCCAGCCGATGCGCGATCACCTCGTGCAGACCGCCGAGGCTCAGCGGGCGCAGACTCATCCGCTCGACGCGGTCCGTCGGTTCGAGGCGCAGCCACATCGAGGCGGGGTCCCGGTCAGGTTCGGGACGCTCAGTCAGCAGCAGTGCGGTCCGCCGCCGTAGCCGGCGGGCGACGAACGCCAGCACCGCCTGGCTGGAGGCGTCCAGCCACTGCAGATCGTCGACGGCGATCAGCACCGCGGCGCTGCGCTCGAGTACCCCGATGGCCGACAGCATCGCCGCGGCGAGCATCTGGAACTCGGCGCCGGGGTCGGCCTGCTCGGGCCGGCCGCCGTCGAGCAGTCGGGTGATCGCCAGGCGCTGCACCCCGGGGAGCTCGTCCAGTACGGCCGGGGCGACGTCGGCGAGCAGATCCGCCAGCGCGGACCAGGCCGGTACGGGTTCGGCCGCGCAGCACCGGGCGCTGAGCACGTGCATACCCGACTCGCGGGCATGCTGGACCCCCGCATGCCACAGGGTGCTCTTCCCGATGCCGGCTTCACCGTCGATCACCAGCGCTGCGG
Source organism: Mycobacterium sp. ABE4_509 (assembly GCF_056160785.1). Taxonomy (NCBI): domain Bacteria; kingdom Bacillati; phylum Actinomycetota; class Actinomycetes; order Mycobacteriales; family Mycobacteriaceae; genus Mycobacterium; species Mycobacterium sp. ABE4_509. The sequence continues at coordinate 24,310 of NZ_JBSWXU010000065.1, forward strand.
GGCCGGTATCCGCGGCCGCCACGAACTCGGCAAGTTCGGAGAACTCGCCGATGCGACCGACCAGGCCCTCGAACACCGAACAATCCTCACACTCGGCGTGGCGCCACGCATACTTGTCGGGTGTCCAACCCCGAATTCCATCCCGAGCTCCGGCGCAGCGCCCGCCTTGTTCCCAAACAGATCATCACCCCGGTGACCCTGCCGTTCGTCCGGGCGGCATCGCAGCTGATGTTTCGGCGCGACCCGGACGACATCGAGGCACTCACCCTGGCCTCGGGCGTGCGGGTGCGCTTGCACCGTCCGCCCCGCGCCGGCGGTCGGGGCCCCGCGCTGGTGTGGATTCACGGCGGGGGATATGTCATCGGCAGCGCCGCCCAGGACGACGTGCTGTGCCGCCGTTTCGCCCGCGAGCTCGGCGCCACGGTGGCCTCGGTGGACTACCGGCTGGCACCCGAGCACCCGTACCCGGCCGCCGTCGAGGACTGCTATTCGGCGCTGCGCTGGCTGAGCGCGCTGCCCGCGGTCGATCCGGACCGGGCGGCGGTCGGCGGGGCCAGCGCCGGGGGTGGGCTCGCTGCCGCGCTGGCGCTGCACACCCGAGATCTGGGTGAGATACCGCTGGCCGCACAGCTTCTGGTCTACCCGATGCTCGACGACCGCTCCGCGCAGCGTGACGACATCGATCATCCGGGACATCGGCTGTGGAACCAGTCGAGCAACCGTTTCGGCTGGCGCGCCTACCTCGGCGACGCCGATCCGGACCTCGCCGTGCCCGGGCGGCGCCACGACCTGGCCGGGCTGCCGCCGGCGTGGATCGGCGTCGGCACCCTGGATCTGTTCCACGACGAGGACCTCACCTATGCCGAACGCCTCCGGGAGGCCGGCGTGCCCTGCGAGGTCGAAGTCGTCGACGGCGCCTTCCACGGTTTCGACGGCATCGCGCCGAACGCCGATGTGTCGCAAGCGTTCTTCGGTAGTCAGTGCGCGATGTTGCGGACCGCCTTCGCCCCGGCCGCGGCCTGAAGCTCAGGTCCTGAGGTAGACGACCTCGCCGGCGACGATCGTCGCGGCGACCAGCCCGGCGTCCGGCTCGTCCAGCACCGCGGCCGGCGGCTCGGCGAGCACGCACAGGTCGCCGACGGTGCCCGGATGCACCCGTCGCGGTGTGGCGGGGCTGCGGTGCTCACCCAGGAACAGCGACAGCGCCGCGGTCGCCGAGATCCGCTCGGCCGGACCGAGCACCGTCCCCGACGGGCTGCGGCGCTGCACCGCAGCCCGCATGGCCGCCCACGGGTCGGCGGCCCCGAAGGGGGCGTCGGTGGACAGCGCCACCGGGACCCCGGCCCGCAGCAGTGTGGCCACCCGCCACAGTTCGGCGTGGTCCGCGGCCGGGATCTCGGCCAGATACTGGTCACCGCGCTCGGCGACGAAGTTCGGCTGGGTCACCACCGTCACCGCGGACTCGGCCAGGTCGGCGACGCTGTCGTCGGGTACCACCGCGGCGTGCTCGATGCGGTCCCCCGCCCGGCGCCCGGCACACCGCAGCGCCGCCAGCGCGACGACCAACTGCGCGGCGGTGACGCAGTGCAGCGCCACCGGCACACCGTCGCGGTGCCGACCGGCGATCCAGTCGGCGAGCCCGTCGAGGTCCAGGTCGTCGTCGTGCAGAATGCGCTTGCCCGGCGCCAGGAAGTGCACCCGCTGACGCAGTTCGCCGCGTCGGTGCGCATCGCGCAGCGAGTCGATGTCGCCGGGGTCCAGGTCCGGCGTCGCGTCGGTGACAGCGGTGACACCGTACCGGGACAACTGCGCGCTGAACTGCGTGATCTGCGGCTCGGTGCGCGCCAGCGCCGCAGACCATCCGTCGGCGCTGCGCAGCCGGCCGTCGGGGTGGTCACCGAAGCCGATCCGGCTCAACCCCAGCGAGTTCAGCGTCCACAGCACGCCGCTGCGGTGCTGAACACGCACCGGCCGCGTCGGGCACACCTCGTCGAGCACCCGGCGATCGAGAGCTCCGGCCGCCGCGTCGTGATAGCCCACCGCCCGGATCCAGCCGTCGGGGCCGACCGGCGCGGCGGCCAGGACCCGCACCAGGTCCTCCCGGCGGCGCACGGTGTCGGGGCCGACGTGCACCGAGTCCATCGCCGCCGCAGCCGCCCGGACATGCAGATGGTGGTCGTGCAATCCGGGGATGACGGCGCCGCCGGCCGCGTCGAGAACGTCCTCACCGGGCCGCGGGGTCAGTCGATCGGCCACGTCGAGGATCTGTGCCCCGACCCGGATGTCGGCGTGCGTGCCGTCCAGCAGCGCCGCCCGCTGGATCAGCATGCCGCGACGAGCCGGCGGGTGACCATGTCGTCCACCCGGTCATTGTCGGAACCGAGTGCCGCGGCCCGCCGCGGGATCGACGGTGCTGCTGCACAGGCCTTCTCATCCTCGCGCGGCAGGCCCGCGTATCCGGCGGCGACCCCGGACAGCGCCAGCGCGACCACCTCACCGCCGCCGCCGGACAGCGATCGGATCACCGCGGCGGCGGCGTGCATGCCGGTCAGCGGATCAGCGACGGCGTCACCGCAGAAGCGCGGCGCGGCGGGTGTCCCGGAGACCAGGCCGCCCGACACCGCGGCGTCGTCGCCGAAACCCACCCAGCCGGCACGCTCCGGCGCTGTTCCGTGCCCGGTCACCCGGACCCAGACCCGGCCGTCGCGGGTGGGGACGTCGTCGGGGCCCAGACCGTGCCGCTCGAGCGCACCGGGGCGGGATGACTCGATGACGACATCGGCGGCGGCCAGCAACCGGCGAAGACCGCCGGGGCAGGCGAAATCGGCTCGATAGGAGAGCTTTTCGCCGTTGATCCAGTCGAAGAAGGCCGGCGGCCCGGATCGGGTGCCGTCCGGGCGCGCGCCGGTCTCGACCTTGACCACCGCGGCACCCGCGCGGGCCAGCAGCGCACCGCACAGCGGGCCGGCCCACATCGAGGACAGGTCGGCCACCAACAGCTCCGACAGCCGCCTGGGCGGCCGCCGGTGACCGGCCCGCCTGACCACCGGGTCCGCGGGGCCCGTTTCGCCCAGCACGCCCACCGGCAGTCCGAGCAGGCGGGCGCGTTCGGCGAACTCCGCCGCCCGGCCACTGCGTACCCGCGCGCCGATCGCCGGCCACGGATCGGCGTCCACCGTATCGATCTCGAGCAGCGCCGGAACCGCCTCGACGTCGTCGGGGCGGGACAGGGTCAGCGCACACCACCCGTCGCGGGCAGCCAGCAAACGGGTCGCGCCGCCGGCGGAGATGCGCCCGGCGCCGGACAGCCCGAGC